>DATEIO010000001.1:0-4550 GCA_035278895.1 Thermoanaerobaculia bacterium
GATTGGAAAGAGTTTCTGGCTCAAGCTCGTGGGCTCTTCCCAGGAGAGCGACGATTTCACCCGCTCCCGGGTCGGAAGGGTTGAATACGAGCCGCTGCCGCGCGAGGCGATCGCGCCGGAGCGCGACCGCATCCGCGCGCGCTGGCTCTCCGCGCGGCTCGACCGGGAGATCGGCGAAAGCCGGCTCTTGACGCTCGAAGCGGGCGATATGGCGCACGCCGGAATCACGACGATCACCGAGTCCGGCCGCGTCCAACGCCAGGAGGTGAGCGGGCCGTGGGCGCGCTTTGCGCTCGGCGGCAACCGGTGGGACCTCCTCGGAACCTACACGCGGCGGGAGGCGAACCGGGAGCTTCACCTCACGACGGGATTCGAGGACTCCTTCGAAGAGTCCCGCGCCACCGCGGAGATCCGGAGGACGGCGGACTTCGCGCACGGGAAGGGCCGGCTCGAGGGCGGGGCCTTCTACAGCGAGATCCGGGTGGACACCGCGAATCCCCAGGGACAGCAGACGCTCTTCAGAGAAGCCCAATCTGCGGAGAATTCCGCTCTCTTCGGGCAGGCGAGCTACGACGTGGGCGGGAATCTCCAGGCGGTCGCCTCGCTGCGCTGGGACGAGAGCAACCTGCACGACGACCGGTTCTCTCCCCGCGTGGCCCTGGTCTGGGCGGTGCACCCGTTCCACACCCTGCGCCTCTCCTGGAGCTCCGCGTTCCAGAGCCCCACGCTCGCCGAGGTCTACCTCGACCTGCCCGTGGCCGCGCCCCTCGACCTGTCCGCGCTCGAGCAGAGCCTCGCGCCTCTGCTCCACGGGACGAGCCTCGGGCTCGGCTCCGTGCCGATCGTGGCCGCCGGCAATCCCGATCTGGGGATCGAGGAGATTGAAAGCCTGGAGCTGGGCTACACCGCCATCCTCGGCCGGCACGCGTTCCTCACGCTGAACGCCTACCGGAGCGAGCTCGAAAACTTCACGACTCCCCTTCTGCCCACGTCGGGCACGAGCCTGGGCCTGTTCGCGCAAGGCAGCTTTACGCCCTACCGGCCGCCGGCCGGGCTCTCTCCCGAAGCGTCCGCGGCCGTCCTCGCGGCGCTCGCCGCGGCGCTGCCGCCGAACCTTTTCGCCGTCCTCTCGCTAGGGCCGGACGGCACGCCGTTCATCCCCCTCCTCTCCTACACGAATTTCGGCCTCGTCGAGACGCGCGGCCTCGAAGCCGGCCTGAACCTGGCCTTCGATCCCTGGCGCCTCGATCTCTCCTGCACCCGCTTCGAATTCGACGTCCGCGAGGCGGCCCGCGAGAGCCCGCTCGCGGCCAACGCCCCCGAAAACCAGATCGGTTTCGGAATCGCCTACAGCCAGGGCCGTTTCGACGGCGGCCTGCGCGCCCGCTGGGTGGACGGCTTCCCCTGGCAGTCGGGCGTCTTCGTGGGCCAGGTGCCCTCCTACACGGTCGTGGATCTCTCTTCGAACGTAAACCTGAAGGGGGGCTGGCGCCTGGGGTTGGACGTCACCAATCTGCTCGACGACGAACACTACGAGATCTTCGGCGGCGACCTCCTGCGGCGCCGCGCGCTGTTGCACGTCACCTACGATTGGGGAGGAAAACCATGAATGGCCAGATCGTCTGGATCAATCTGATCGATTACACCCCGGCGGAGCTTCTCGTCTACGGTCTCGGCTGCTTCCTGTGGGTGATCGCCTACGGGATCTACATCAAGAACATCGTGAAGCTCAAGTACGTGGAGATGCCCGTCTTCGCCGGCTGTTGCGACGTGGGCTGGGAGTTCACCTGGAGCTTCCTCGCCTACAACAACATGGGCATGCTCTTTCAAGGGGCGAACGTCGTCTGGGTGCTGCTCGACCTGGGCTTCATCTTCAGCGTGGGCGTGATCGGCTACGGCTGGAAGCAATTCTCGACTCCGCGCCTCCAGAAAAAGCCGTTCTATCCCCTGATGTGCATCTTCATCGCGGTCTTCGCGGCCGCGACCACGTATTTCATGAACATTCAAGGGTTGGACAACGCGGTCGGCGGACGCTCGGCGTTCCTGATCCAGCTTGCAATCTCGTTCCTGTACGTCCCGCTCATGCTGCGCCAGACGAATCTCGAAAACTTCTCCTACGCCGCGAACTGGCTCCGCGCCCTGGGCTCGGCGTTGGTCGTGGTGTTCTTCTACATGCACTATCCAAATGATTATTTCCTGCAGTTGATCGGAACGGTTTCGGCGATCGTGGACGGCGCGTTCCTGTACCTGTTCGCCGAGAAGCGCCGGCAGTTGCGGATGGCGGCGGGCCCGGAGGTCAACGCGCAGGCGGCGTAACGCCCCGCAACCGCCCCAAATCCTCGGCCGCCCGCTGCTCGAAGATCTTCTCCTCCCGCTCGCGGGCGAGCGAGAGCGCCTGTTCGAAAGCGGCCTCCGCCTCGCGCGGGTCTTCGGCCAGCCGGCCGCGCAGGCGGTGAAGCTCGGCCTCCCAGTAGCGCTCCTCGGTCCTCTCCGCGAGGTCGAGCGCCTCGCCGAGGAGCTTCCCGGCCTCGCCGGCGCGCCCGTGGTCCAGCGCGAATTCCGCGATCCAGGCGAGATACCGCGTGCACTGGATGCTGCTGCCGTGGACGGTCCGCATCGTTTCCACGGAACGGAGGGCCGCCGCGAGAAACCGGTCGACGTCGGACGGCGTTCCTATCACCGCCTTGACCAGGTCGCAGAAAACCGTCCAGATCTCGTAGGAGTGCTCCTGGCTCAACGCGGAAAGCTCGTGCGCGCAGGCGAGGCTCATCTCGGCGTCGCGCATCGAGCACGCGAGGATCATGCGCATCAGGAGGGCGACGGACAGGGCGCGGGGAGACGTCTTCCGGGCGAGGGAGACGGCCTCGTCGCCCGTGCGCCGGGCCTTGTCGGGATGGCCGGTGAGCCACAGGACGTCGCCCAGGCTGGCGAGCGCCGTGGCGCGGATGTCGTAGTCGTTTGACGTGCCCACGGCGCTTTCGGGGTAGACCGAGAGCAGCCGCTCGTACGCGGTCCGCGCGCTTTTCAAATCCCCCAGGTATTGATCCATGCACCCCTTGGTGAACAGGCCGAGGATCAGGGCTTCCAGATCCCGGCTCTCCTCGGCCTCGCGGATCTTCCCCTGCGCCAGCTCGCGCGCCCGCCGCAGCTCGCCGCGGCTCGACAGGAGGTTCCACAGGCCGAAGTAGATGTGCTGCGGAGTCCTGCCCGTCTTCTCGGCGAGGGCGAGGATGCGCTCGTACGTCTCCCCCACCTCGGGCGCGGAGTGCCCGCGGGTCATCGCGAGCGCGATCCCCAGAACGCTCTGCAGCTCCAGCTCCCGCCGGTCCCGGTCCGGCCCGGGCGGCAGGGATTCGAGCACCTGAAGTCCCTCCCGCAGGTGCTCGACCGCTTCCGCCTGCGCGAAGCGCGCGCTCGCCTGCTGGCCCGCTGCCAGCCAGAAATCGGCGGCCTTTTCGAAGTCGCCGCCCGCGGTCGCGTGATAGGCGATCACCTCCGGCGGCGCCGCCTCCGGCTCCGCGGCACGGCTTTCCAGAACCTCGGCGATCCGCCGGTGGAGCTGCTGGCGATCCTTCTGGAGGAGCGAGGCGTAGGCGGCGTCCTGGACGAGCGCGTGCTTGAAGCTGTAGCGCTCCCGGTGGGCCATCCCGCGGCGATGGACGAGCCCGGCGTCGAGCAGCTCGGCGAGGCCGGGCTCCAGCGCCTCCCGGTCGAGCTCTGCCACGGCGGCGAGCAGGTCGAGCGAGAACGTGCGGCCGATCACCGAGGCGACCTGCGCGACCTCCTTGCCGGTCCGCAGGCGGTCCAGCCGCGCCATGAGCGAGCCGTTGAGCGTCCTCGGGATGTCCACCTCCGCCCCGGTCTCGCCGGCTTCGAGGATCATTTTCGTCAGCTCCTCGACGAACAGGGGGATGCCGTCGGTCCGGGCGACGATCTGCCGCCGCAGGTCCTCGGACAGCCGCTCGCTCCCGGCCACCCGGTCCACGAGAGCCCCGGTCTCTGAATCGCTCAGCCGGGAGAGAGCGATCTGGACGATCTGGGCCCGGTGCCCCCAGGGAGCCTGGAAATCGGGCCGGAACGTCACGACCAGGAAGATCCGCAGGCCCGCGAGAGCGTCCAGGAGAAGGCCCAGAAGCTCCAGCGTGGACGGGTCGGCCCAATGCAGGTCCTCGATCAACAGGACCAGCGGCCTCTGCTCCGCCATCTCCGAGAACAGGGCCACCAGCGCTTCGAGCGTCTTCCGGCGCCGCACGTCCGGCGTCATCGCGAGCGGCGGATAGCGCCCTTCGACCGGCAGCGAGAGTAGCGGCGCAAAGAGCGGCACGCTCTCCGCCAGGGGGAACTGGTAGCGGCGCAGGAAGTCTTCAAGCCGGGCGAGCTTCGCCTCCGCGGGCTCGGACGAAGACGGGAACAGCGCCCGCTCCAGGAGCCCGATCACGGGCAGAAGCGGCGAGCCGTGGGTGTAGACCGAGCCGTAGCCGGAGAGCCAGACGGGCTCCTCGCCCGAGGCGAAGACCCGCTCCTTCACCGCCTGGAGAAGGCGCGACTTG
>DATEIO010000002.1:0-3064 GCA_035278895.1 Thermoanaerobaculia bacterium
TCCGCGCGCGCGCCGGAGGCCCGCGCAGTCCTCCACGGCGCGAGCGCCCTGAGCTACCGGGAGCTGAACGAGCGCGCCAACCGTCTCGCCCTCCACCTGCGGCGGCTGGGGGTCGGACCCGAGGTGCGGGTGGGGATCTGCCTGGAGCGCTCGCTGGAGATGATCGTGGGCCTCCTGGGCATCCTCAAGGCCGGTGGAGCCTACGTGCCGATCGATCCCGCCTACCCCGCGGAGCGGCGCTCCCTGATGGTCGCCGAGCTCGACGGCCCCGTGCTGCTCACCCTGGAGCGCCACCGTGAGGCGCTCGCCGGCGAGGGGCTCCCCTTGCTCTGCCTGGACACCGACTGGAGCGTGGTGGCGCGCGAGGCGGCGGAGGATCTCGGCGCGACGGCCGCACCCGAAAACCTCGCCTACGTCATCTACACCTCCGGGTCCACGGGACGGCCGAAAGGCGTGCTCATCGCGCACCGCAATCTCGTGGGCTCGACCCACGCGCGGGTGCTGCGCTATGGCGAGGTCCAAAGCTTCCTGCTGCTCTCCTCCTTCGCGTTCGACAGCTCGGTGGCGGGGATCTTCGGCACCCTCGCGAGCGGGGGCACCCTGGTGCTGCCCGACGAGGAGGCGCCGCGCGACGTGCCGCGGATCGCGGCGCTGCTCTCCCAGCACCGGATTTCGCACCTGCTCTGCCTCCCGTCTCTCCACGCCGCCCTGCTCGACCTCGCGGCACCGGCTTGGAGTGGGCTCCGCGTCGTGATCGTGGCGGGCGAGGCCTGCCCGGCGGCGCTCCTCGGCCGGCACCGGGAGCGGCTGCCGGACGCCGAGCTGTGGAACGAGTACGGTCCCACGGAAGGCACGGTGTGGAGCACGGTGCAGCGGCTCGTGCCGGGACCGGAGGACATCCTGATCGGACGGCCGGTGGCCAACGTCCGCGTCCATCTGGTGAGCCCCCGGCTGCGGCGGGTGCCGATGGGGGTGCCGGGCGAGCTGCTCGTAGCGGGCGCGGGAGTCGCCCGGGGGTACCACGGGCGGCCCGATCTGACAGCCGAGCGCTTCCTCCCCAACGCCTGGGACGACGAGCTGGGGGGGCGCGTGTACCGCAGCGGCGATCGGGTCCGCCACCGCGAGGACGGGACGCTCGAGTTCCTGGGGCGCGCGGACAACCAGGTCAAGATCCGCGGCTACCGCATCGAGCTGGAGGAGGTCGAGGCCGCCCTGGCACGCCACCCGGCGCTGCGCGAGGTGGCGGTGGTCGCCCGCGAGGAGGAATCCGGGGAGCGGCGTCTCGTGGCCTATTTCACTGCCGATCCGGGAGCTCCCGGCATCGGCGAGCTGCGCGTCTGGCTGCGCGAGTGGCTGCCCGAGCCCATGGTGCCCGCCGTGTTCGTCCCCCTGCCCGATCTGCCCCGGACGCCGAACGGCAAGGTGGACCGCAAGGCGTTGCCCGCCCCGGGAGCGGAGCAGGAGGCGCTGCGGGGGCGCCACGTGCCCCCGGCCGGCATGATCGAGGAGGTCATCGCCGACGTCTGGTCCGGCGTCCTCGGGCTGGAGCGGGTGGGGGTGACCGAGAGCTTCTTCGACCTCGGCGGCCACTCGCTGCTGGCGACCCAGATGGTGTCGCGGCTGCGCGAGGCCCTCCAAGTGGACCTCACGCTCGCCTGGCTGTTCGAGGCGCCGACCGTGCGGGGCCTCGCGGCGCGGGTGGAGGGTGCGCGCGCCGGCTTCGTCGCGCCGCCGATCGAGCGCGCCGACCGCAGCCGCCCCCTGCCGCTCTCCTTCGCCCAGCAGCGGCTCTGGTTCCTGCAGCAGTTGGACCCGGCGAGCACGGCCTACAACGTGGCGGGGGGATACACCCTGTCCGGCGCGCTCGACGCGGCCGCCCTGGAGCGCGCGCTCTCCGAGATCGTGCGGCGCCACGAGGTGCTGCGCACGGTCTTCCCCACGGTGGGCGGAGAGCCGGTGCAGGAGGTGCGGCCCGCGGTGCCAATCCATCTCCCGCGGGTGGACCTGACTGGGCTCGAGGTTGCCGGGCAGGAGGCTGCAGTCCAGGCTCTCGCGGCCGGGCTGGCCCACCAGCCGTTCGACCTGGCCTCAGGGCCGCTGCTCCGCCTCTCGCTGCTCTGCCTCGGCGAGGAGCGGCACGCGCTGCTCTTCTGCCTGCACCACATCGTCTCCGACGGCTGGTCCTTCGACGTGCTGGCACGCGAGCTGACGACCCTCTACTCCGGCTTCGTTACGGGGGAGACCTCGCCCCTGCCCGAGCTGCCGATCCAGTACGCCGACTTCGCTGCCTGGCAGCGGCAGTGGATGCGGGACGACATCCTCGAGCACCACCTGTCGTACTGGATGGAACAGCTGGCCGGAGCTCCGGAGACCCTGGCGCTTCCCGTTGATTTCTCCCGGCCGGCGGGCCACCGGCCGCGCGGCGCCAGGGAGCGGAAGCTCCTGCCCGGGGCTCTGGCCGAGGCGCTGCGGGCCCTGACCCGGCAGGAGGGGGCCACGCTGTTCATGGTCCTCGTCGCCGCCTTCCAGACGCTGCTCCGCTTCGAGACCGGGCAGGACGATATCGTGCTGGGCGCCGACATCGCCAACCGCAACCGCCTGGAGCTGGAGAGGCTGATCGGCTTCTTCGTCAACCAGGTCGCGTTGCGCACCCGGTTCTCCGGCGACCCCGCGTTCCGCGAGGTGCTGGCGCAGGTGCGCGAGGCAACCCTGGGAGCGCACGTGCACGAGGACCTGCCGTTCGACAAGCTGGTGGAGGTGCTGCGGCCGGACCGCGCGGGTCGCTCGCCGCTCTTCCAGATCAAGCTGAACCTGCACAACCGGCCGCGCTCCGGCGCCGGCTTCACCGGCCTGACCCTGCACCTCCTGGAGCTCCCTGGGGAGGTCGCGCAGCTCGATCTCATCCTGAACCTCCACGAGGGGCCGCAAGGGCTCGAAGCCGTCCTGTCGTACGACGCGGATCTCTTCGCGAGCCGGACGGCGCAGAGGCTCCTGGAGGGTTTCGAGACGCTTCTGAGAGCCGTTGCGGAGCGGCCGGACTCCCTGCTGAGCGAGCTGCGGGAGG
>DATEIO010000003.1:0-5280 GCA_035278895.1 Thermoanaerobaculia bacterium
CGGAACGGGCACCGGCAATCTCATGACGCTCACGCAGATCAGTGAGCAGACCGGAATCTCCTATCCCACCCTGGTGCGCTACGTGCGGTTGTATTCCGATCGCCTGCCGCACGAGGGCAAGGGCCGCGCGCGCCGTTTCTATCCCGAAGCGGTGAACGCGTTCCGTGAGCTCCGTTCCGAAAGCGGCCGCGGAGGCCGCAAGCCGGCCGCTGCGAAGGCTGCCGGACGCCGGGGCCGTCCTCCGGGCCGTCCTTCCGCGGCGAAGGCGGCGGGTGGCGAGACCGGGGGCATTCTGCAGCAGCGGCTCAAGGCGCTCGAAAAGTCCCAGGAAGCTCTCGAAAAGAGGTTCAAGGGATTCGTGCAGAGCCTGCAGAAGCTCTTCCGCTGATCTCTGATCCCCTTCAGGGGGGTGGATCGAGAGCCCCGGCGCGGTGCCGGGGCTTTTGATTTTTACCCGCTTTTGTCGAGGTGGTCCCATCCGGAAGCCGGCAGGGGCCGGCGGGCTTCCCCTTGGCGAAGAACGATCTTCTTCTCTCGCGTGATCGTTCCGATCAGGCTGCCCAGGCCTTGCGGAGGAGCGAGGCCGGAAGGCAAGGTAAAGAGAAGCACGTAGTCTTCTCCGCCCTGCAGCGCGAGCTCCAGGGGATCGGCTCCGAGCGCCTGAGAGAGCGCTTCGAAGCCGCGCGCGAAAGGAAGAGCTTCGAAGACAACCTCCGCACCCACCGAGCTTTCACGGCAGAGCCGGTGGAGATCGCGCGCAACGCCGTCGGATATATCCAGAGCCGAAGCCTCCGGCTGGCGGCCGAGCCAGAGCCCCAATTCGAGCTGCGGCTCCGGAAGGAGATGGCGGCGCACGGCCCGCCGCGCGGCCCTGGCCAGCGAAGCGGGCGCTTCAAAAACGGAAGGAAGATCGATGCGCGAGCCGTTTTTTCTCGCACCGCGATCGATCAGTATCCTCCCCGCAGCCGATTCGCCGACCGTGCCTCCCAGCCAGAGATCGTGGCCGGGCCGGGCGTGGGCACGTTCGAGCCAGCGGCCTTCTTCGGGTTTCGTTCCGAGGAGCGTCAGGGTCGCAACCGTTCCGCCGGGGCTTCTCGCCAGGTCTCCACCCGCCAAGGTCACGCCGTGGTGCCGGCAGGCGGCGATCAACGAGCGGAAGAACCGCCGGTGATCGAAACCGTCGCGGGTCGAAAGCGCCAGGAACGCCCAGCGGGGCATGGCTCCCATGGCCGCGAGATCAGAGAGGTTGACCGCGAGGAGCCGCTTGGCGAGGAGCGCCGGGTCGAGGCCGGGAACGAAGTGAACGCTTTCGATCTGGCTGTCGACGGTGACGGCGAACGGTCCGCCTTCCGGTAAGACCGCGGCGTCGTTTCCGATCAGGGTAACGCCCTGCTGCCCGCGCAGCCAGCGAAGCAGCCGGTCCTCTCCGGTGAGCGGCATGGGAGCCGAAGGTTTTACCAAAAATTTACACGGAAGCGGTTTCGGGCTGCGCGCTCGCAACCGCGGCTGGCGCTCCGGCCGGCAATGCGGCCGTGGTTTCGAGAAGCGCGAGATTCAAGACCTCGTCCATGTGATCGACGAAATGGAAGGTGAGCCCCTCCGTGATCGTCTCCGAGATGTCCGAGAGATCGCGCTTGTTGAGTCGCGGCACGATGATTGTGTGGATGCCGGCGAGCTTGGCCGCGAGAACCTTCTCTTTCAATCCGCCGATCGGGAGCACGTCGCCGCGCAACGTGATCTCTCCCGTCATCGCGACGCGCCGGTTCACCGGCCGCGCGGTCAGCACGGAGAGGATCGCGGTGCCCATCGTGATGCCGGCCGAAGGGCCGTCCTTGGGGATCGATCCGGCCGGCACGTGCACGTGGATGTCGTGCTTGGCGAAGAAGTCGTCGGAGAGGCCGTGCGATCCCGACCAGGCGCGGGCGAAGGAGAGAGCGGCCTGGGCCGACTCTTTCATCACGTCGCCCAATTGGCCGGTCAGCAGGAGCTGGCCCTTGCCGGGAACCGCCACGACCTCGATGAACAGAAGGTCGCCGCCCACGGCCGTCCACGCGAGGCCGGTCGCGACGCCCACGCGGTCGCGGTCCAGGAGCTCTTCGCTGAAGTGCTTGCGGGGTCCCAGGAACTCGTGAACTTTCGCCGGATCGATCTCGACCTTCGTCTCTTCGCCCCGCGCCACCTTGACCGCCACCTTGCGGCAGATCGCAGCGATCTCGCGCTCCAGGTTTCTGAGACCCGATTCCTTGGTGTAGCCGGAGATGACCTCGCGGATGCCTTCGTCCAGGAAGGTGATCTGTTCCTCGGTGATGCCGTTCTCTTTCGTCTGCTTGGGGATCAGATGGAGGCGGGCGATCCGCAGCTTTTCTTCCTGCGTGTAGCCGGTCAGGCGGATCAGCTCCATGCGGTCGAGAAACGCCGGCTGGATCGGCTCCAGCATGTTGGCCGTGGCGATGAACATCACCTGCGAGAGATCGTAGGCGATGCCGAGATAGTGATCCACGAAGCTGAAGTTCTGCTCCGGATCGAGCACCTCGAGAAGCGCCGACGACGGGTCTCCCCGGAAGTCGGCGCCGATCTTGTCGATCTCGTCCAGCACGAAGACGGGATTGCTCGTCCCCGCCTGGCGGATGCCCTGGACGATGCGGCCGGGCAGCGCGCCCACGTACGTGCGGCGGTGGCCGCGGATCTCGGCTTCGTCGCGCACGCCGCCCAGCGAGATGCGCACGAACTTGCGGCCGAGCGCTCTGGCGATCGAGCGGCCGAGCGAGGTCTTGCCCACGCCGGGCGGGCCTACGAAGCAGAGGATCGGGCCGCGGGTGTCCGCCTTGAGCTTGCGAACGGCCAGGTATTCGAGGATGCGCTCCTTGATCTTTTCGAGGTCGTAGTGATCCTCGTCCAACACCTTCTGGGCGTTGTCGAGATCCAGATCGTCCTCGGAGACCGTGCTCCAGGGAAGCGCGGTCAGCCAGTCGAGGTAGGTGCGGATGATCTGCGTCTCGGCGCTCTCCGGATGGCTGCGCTCCAGGCGCCGGATCTGGCGCTCCATCTCCTCGCGCGCCTCGTCGGAGATTTTCTTTTCATCCGCCAGGCGCCGGTAGTTGGCGATCTCCTCGGTGAGCTCCTCGCCCTCGCCCAGCTCCTG
This sequence comes from Thermoanaerobaculia bacterium, assembly GCA_035278895.1. Lineage (GTDB taxonomy): Bacteria > Acidobacteriota > Thermoanaerobaculia > Multivoradales > UBA5704 > DATARR01. The sequence goes on from DATEIO010000003.1 coordinate 3,143, forward strand.
CTGGATGGCCTTGAGCTGCTGGCGCAGGAAGTACTCGCGCTGGCTCCGGTCGATCTCGCCCCGGGCCTGCGACGAGATCTCCTGCTGCATGGTGAGCACCTGGATCTCGCGCACCAGGGCGTCCGAAACCTTGCGCAGGCGCGAGACCGGGTCCACGGTTTCGAGGATCTCCTGCGCCTCGGTGAGCTTCAATTCGAGATTGCTCGCCGCGAGATCCGCCAGGCGCCCCGGGTCTTCCAGGTTCGCCGCGATCACCATCACCTCGGGCGAGATCCCCTTGCCGAGCGTCACCACCCGGTCGAGGCTCTCCTTGACGCTGCGCACCAGCGCCTCGATCTCTAACGGCTCCACGGTGATCGGAGGCTCGTCGATGCGCTGGATCTTCGCCTGGAGGTACGGCTCGACTTGGCTGATGTGCTGGACCTTCGCGCGGGAGAGCCCCTGGACGAGGATGCGGATGCGGCCGTCCGGCAGCTTGAGCATCCGCATGATGACGGCCGCGGTGCCGATCTCGAAAAGGTCCCCTTCCTTGGGATTGTCGTTCGCGGCGTCCTTCTGGGCGACCAGCATGATCACCCGGCTCTCGGCGAGCGCCCGGTCGACCGCGAGCACGCTCTTGTCCCGCCCCACGGAGAGGGGGAGGATGATGTACGGGAAGACGACCGTATCCTTGAGCGGAAGGACGGGCAGGACGTCCGGTATCTTGATCAGATCGTCCTGTGCCTGCGGTTCCCCTGAAGGTTTACTCATTCCCGGTCCTTTCGGCCTCCTCGATATGCAATACCCGAGCCGCCTGCCGCTTGTCCTCGATCTTGGGGAACTCGATGGCCAGGAGGCCGTCCGTGAGGCGCGCCGTGCCCTTGTGGGTGTTGACGGGAGAGAAGATGTGAACCTCGCGGCAGAAGCGGCCGTGGCCCCGCTCCAGGCAGTGAAACTTGATCCGCTGCGCCTCGGGGAGCGGCGTCGACTTCGTACCCGACAGGGTGATCAGCGTGCCCCGTACCTCGATCTTCAAATCGGCCGCGGAGAAGCCGGGGAGCTCGGCCAGGAGGAGGACCGAGGCCGGAGTCTCCACCACGTCGACCGGCGGCTGCCACTCTCCAAGGGGAAGCTCGGTGTCCCCGAGCTGCATCGCTTCCTGGAGGAGGCGGTCGAGCTCCGCCTGGAAGCGAGAGATGAGAAACAGCGGTGCGTACTTCGGTGCGATGTTCAAACTTCTCTCTCCTTGCCCGGCTGAAGCAGCGATCGGACCACGTCCATGAAGGCGTCGATGTCCTCGAAGCGGCGGTAGACCGAGGCGAAGCGTACGTAGGCCACCTGGTCCAGCTCGCGCAGCTTTTCCATGACGAACGCGCCGATCTCCGTCGTCGACATCTCCCGGTCCTCGCGGTCCTGGAGCATCCCCTCGGCCTCGTCCACGATCCCTTCGAGCTTCTTTGCGGGGATCGGCCGTTTCTCGCAGGCCTTCAAGAGCCCTCCGAGGAGCTTCTTGCGGCTGAACTCCTCCCGGGTGCCGTCGTGCTTGACGACCATGTAGGGGATGTCCTCGATCTGCTCATACGACGTGAACCGCCGGCCGCAGCTCAAACACTCGCGCCGCCGCCTTATGGTGACCCCATCGCGGCTTTCGCGAGAATCGACGACCCGATCGTGATTTTCGGAGCAGAAGGGGCACCTCATGGGCCCCGTTACTCCTTGGCGTTCAACGCAATATTGAGGCGAAGCAGGAGTTTTTCCAAGCCCCCGACGTCTTTCAGGTCCACCTGGAGATCGCGGACCGCGTCCATCACCCGGTTCTGGTCGTCTTCCACCTGGAAGCTGACCGTAAACCGGCGGGCGCGCTGGAAGTCGGCCTTCTTCAGGGTCAGCTCGATCGTGCGGGAGAGCTCTCCGCGCCCGTTCGTGCTCGCGGCCTTGGCCGCCGCCGGAGCCGCGGCGGGAGCGCCGGCCGGCTGCTGCATGGCCTCGCGCCGGAGCTTCTCGAGCTCGCCCAGGACGTCCATCGACCGGGGCTTCGTCACCGGCTTCGCGGCCGGAGAAGCCGCCTGGGGGTGGGAGCCGGAGGGGCTCACCTGCGGGTACGAGCCGGACTGCACCGGCGCGGCTGCCGCGGGCCGGGGCGGCGGCGGGGGAGCCGG
>DATEIO010000004.1:0-10165 GCA_035278895.1 Thermoanaerobaculia bacterium
CGAGGACCTCCCGGGGCGGCGTGGACCGGTGGGCGAGCTCCTCCTCGAAGAGGAGGTTGCCCACGATCAGCCGCCGCATTCCTCCAGGTTCCGGATGAACTCGGGGTCGAGCCCGGCGGCCTCGCGCCCCTCGCGGTGGAAGTCCCGCCCCCGGGCGCGGGCCGGGCGCAGCGGCCAGGTGAGATTCTCCCGGAACGTATCCCAGGCGGACTGATCCCCCTTGAAAACCTGGAGCCAGGTCCACCCGAAGCGCACGTGCTCGATCTCGTCCAGGTGGACCCGGTCGATCACCGCCGCCGTCTTGGGATCGCCCGCCCGCCGCGCGGCCTCGGCCGAGTCCACCGTGTAGTCGAGATTGGCATTCTCGAAGGTGAGCGACATGGCGCAGACGAAGCGCAGGGGGGACGTGATGGAATCCACCTTCTTCCAGAAATAGCCGCTCACGGGAAAGTCCCCGAACCGGGCGCCGGCCTCCTCCAGCCGCGCGATGTACATCCGCGTGTGCCGCTGCTCGTCGTCCAGGATCTTCAAAAGACCCCGGCGAAACTCCGAAGGCGCATCGGGGAAGGCGAGGAGGGCCCAGGCGAACAGCTCGGCCGCCTGAAGCTCGTGGTTCGCCAGGGCATGGAGGATGCGCGGCCGCTGCGCCGGATCGTGGAGGCCGTGGACCGCCGGGGCGTCCGCCGTCCCTCCCGGAGCGAAGCGGAGCCCCTCGGGCCGCCCCGGCCCCGCCGCCCGGTACACCGTCCCCGGCCGCTCGTCCGTGAGCCCGGCCGGAGCGGGGGAAAGCTTGACGGCCATGTCCTCGGTTTCGAGAACGGTGAGAGCGAAATCCCGGATCTCCATAGCGCGACCCAATGTAGCACCGGCTCCCCTGGGTTGACCTGTCCGGGCCGGTTGCGTTATCTTACCCGCCCTGTCCTGCTGGGAGGTCGTTCAACGGTAGGACATGCGGCTCTGAACCGCAGAATCGGGGTTCGAATCCCTGCCTCCCAGCCAATTCCACACGTCATCGAAATCCTTCCTGTCCTTCCCAGCAACTCTGCTCCTTCCTCTTGATGCTTTCCCATAATCATGGGAAAGTGGGTTCATTAAGACGACTCTGGAGCTCCCGGACGATCTCTTCAGGCAGGCCAAAGCTACAGCCGCTCTTCGAGGGGAGAGCCTCAAGGATTTCTTCACCACGGCCATCCGGATCCATCTGGAGCGACAGGCGACAGGGGCCTCTGCGCAGCAGGGCTGGCGAAGCGTCTTCGGTCAGGCCCGACGGGAGGACGTGGATGCGGTTGACGCTGTGATCGCCGAGGAGCTCGAACGAGTTGACCCGGACGAGTGGCGGTGATCCTCACTTTGACTACATTCCGGACCTTCGCCGGGTAACGTGGTGAACCGGCGGTTCGAGGCGAGCCAAAGACTTTAGCCAACACTCTGCGGACTCCAGCAAGCGGTCGTCGAGCCGGCGAATTCGCGTCACATGTCCGTCTCTCCTGCAGGCTCGGAGAATCTGGCCGTCCACATGGACCGCCCTGGAGTAGGCTATCCGGGCTGCAACCGCCTGCTTTCAGCGAACGTCGAGGCAATGGGCTCCGCCCGAGGAGAGATCGCCGATGGCCGCACTCCCATCCACAAGGCAGCTTCGTGCTGATTTGATGCATTCGGAGAAGGAACCCTCCCGGAAGCCTTTCGAAGGCGATCCCCTCCGCCGCTCCGCAGAGACCCTGGGCGAGCGGCTTCTTCCAGATCATCCCTCGGAGACCGCTTGCGAGAGAGCTGTCTCCTTTACGGCATACCAGCATCGCGTCGCAGCGGCCCGGAAGCCTTCGCTTCCCTGGACGGAGCTCGGCCCCAAACCCCTGGCCCAGCGGCTCGGCGTCGACACGGAGGTCTCCGGGCGCGCCAGGGGCGTTGCCTTTTCCCGCTTCGACCCCGACCGGATCTACCTTGCTGCAGCCAACGGGGGCGTTTGGCGCTCCGACGACAGGGGCGTCAACTGGGTCTTCACGATGGAGACCTTCGACCTGAATCCACTCCATCCGGGCGCCGACAGCCTCTCCTGTGGAGCCCTTGCCGTGGCCCCGCAGGACCCCGATCGAGTCTATGTGGGTACCGGCGAGGCCAGCACCGGCGTTTCCCTCGGTATCGGGCCGCTGGTGAGCTACGTCGGAGGAGTCCCGAGCTCTGGGCAGGACGTGGTCTGGCAGGTAGAGCCCTCGTTGCCTTCCCTCGAAGGCCAGGGCTTCTTTCAACTGGCGGTTTCGCCCGATGACGTGGACCTGGTCGTCGGCGCGACGACCGGAGGGTTGTATCAGAGGGCCGTCGATGCGGGCTCCGCATCGTGGCACCGCGTTCTCCCGGGCCCTTTTACGAGCGTCGTCGCCGGAAGGCGCCGCGATGGGACGGTCGTCTTTCTGGCCGCAGCCCAGGGCGGAGGCGTGTTCGCCGCGGACTCCAACAACGTCGCGGACCCCGACGCCTGGTCCGAGCTCGGAACGGGCTTTCCCACCGACAACCTGGGCCGAATCAGTCTCGCCCTCGCCGGCGACGAGGTCGATACGGTCTTCGCACTGGCGGCCATAGAACCCGGCGGCTTCCACGGTGTGTATCGGCTCCTGCTGGCCGACGGCAACTGGCGCCGCCTGGCCGGAGCGCCCCAGGAGCTCTTCACCGGCTTCGGCCAGTGGGCCCAGGCCATCACCCTCGATCCCAGCGATCCCGACGTCTTCTACCTCGGCGGCAGCACCGTCGAAATCGACGGCTTCGATCTGGGTGCCCTCTATCGTTGCCAGCTTGGCTCCGATGGAGAGACGATGAGCTTCACCTTCATCGGGTACGGCGTCCATGCCGATATCCAGGCCCTGGCTTTCACTCCGGGCCCGGCGAAGCACCTCTGGGTCGCATGCGACGGCGGCGTGTTCGTGGCCGAGGACCCTGCCGCTGTGGGGCAGGTCTTCGCGAGCCGCAACGCAACCCTCGGGACCATCACCCTCAATCACCTCGCTCAGCACCCGACGGGCGACGAGCTTTACTGCGGCAGCCACGACAACGGGCTGGTCCGATACCGCGGAGACCAGCGGTGGGAGACGGTGTTTCCCAGCGACTGCAGCCACGCCGTGGTGCACTGGGCAGATCCCGGCCGCGTCCTCGCGGCGGTGTACGAGGGCCGGCTCGCCCTCCATCGCGAAGGCCAGCCTACGGACTTCAACCTCAGCCTCCCGTTGGAGCGCGACGAAGCGGTCCCCTTCAACGTGCCCCTCGCCGGCACCCCGCCGCCGCCGAGCCTCACCCCCGCTCTGCTCCATCAGGCCGACCGGGTGGCTGCCGGCAGCATCCGCCCATGGATCAGCGAGCAATTCGGCAAAGACGGCTCCTGGGTGTCGATTCCGACGCTCACCCTGGAGGGCGATGAGCTCGACTCCTTGATCTGCTCTCTCCGCTTTGCTTCCCATCTCATCCTCTATGCCGGCACCGAGTTTGGAGGTGTCTACCGGTTCGACTTCGACCCTCAGAGCGAATCCTGGTCCAGGAAAGCCCTTGCGGCGCCTCTCGCTCCCGTCTATTTCAGAGCCCCCATCACCGACATCGCCGCAGATCCCGCTGACCCCAGCGGCGCCTCGATCTACGTGACCCTGGGTGGCAGTCTCGAAGTCGCGGGCCGCCCCGACTATCGCCGTCTCTGGCACTACGACGGCACTACAGGCACCTGGCAGCCCCGCAGCGGCCCTGAGCAGGACCCCGGCCATCAACTCCTCCCGGTGAGGCACCATGCCGTCGCGGTGGATCCCCAGCAGCCGCAACGTCTCTGGGTCGGTGCCGACATCGGCGTCTGGGTCTCCGAGGATGGCGGAGCTCACTGGGAGCCGTGCCAGACCGCTCTGCCCGATGCCTCGGTGGTCGACCTCGACTTCCACCCGACCCTGCGCCTCCTGCGCGCCTCCACCCACGGCCGGGGCTGCTTCGAGCTCGAAGTCCCGCCTTAGGCCGCGCGAGCGGCTTTTCGTGTTTCTGGGCGGATTCCCGGGCAGATTCCCGGGTACAATGGCGCCGTCCATGAAAACTCGGGAGTGGCAGATCGGGGTGGCGGGCACCTTTGACGTCGGGAACTATGGTGACCTGCTGTTCCCGCTCGTCGCGGAGGCGGAGCTGTCGGCGCGGCTCGGGGCCGTGAAGCTGCACCGGTTCTCCTACCATGGGAAGACGCCTCCGGACTGGCCCTACCGGGTCACCTCCGTGACCGAGCTTCCGCAGCTGGCGAGCTCTCTGGACGGCCTGCTCATCGGGGGCGGCTTCCTCATCCGCTTCGACAAGGAGGTCGCTCCGGGGTACGGCCCCCCCACGCCCGAGATCCACCATCCGACCGGCTACTGGCTGACCCCGGCGCTGATCGCCCTGCAGCAGGGGATTCCCCTGATCTGGAACGCGCCCGGCATGCACTGCAACGAGATCCCGGCCTGGGCCGATCCCTTGATGGATCTGGCCCTGTCGCTCAGCCGCTACGTCGCCGTGCGCGACGAGCCGTCGCGAGAGGCCCTCGCGCGGTACACCGACGCCTCCCGCATCAAGGTCGTTCCCGACACCGCGTTCGGAATCTCTCGCCTCCTCGACGGATCGCCGTCCCCCGAGCTCAACCGCCTGCGGGAGGCAGCCGGCCTGACCCGTCCCTATATCGTCATCCAGGCAGCCCTGGGCTTGAAGAGCTTCGCGTGCTTCGTCAAAAACCACGCCCACCGGTTCCAGGGCTTCCAGTTCCTGGCGCTACCGGTCGGCCCGGTGCTCGGCGATCATCCCGCGATCCTGGAAGAGGACCTTCCCGAAATCGTCCGCCTGCCCACCTGGCCGCACCCGCTGCTGCTCGCGGAATTGATCGGGAACGCGGAGGCGGTCGTCGGCCACAGCTATCACCTGGCGATCACGGCGCTCGCCTCGGGCGTCCCGGTCTTTACCCCGCAAGACCTTTCGGTCGGAAAATACTCGGCCCTGCTCGACTTCGAAACCCTGTATCAACTGGATGCCGGGCGCGAGCCGGATCCGGACTGGTTTCTCTCCCGGTTGGGGAGAGCCGCACCCGCTGCAGCCGTAGAGGCCCGGCTCGACTCGCTCCACGATCACTGGAACCGCATCGCCGCGGCCCTGGAGGAAGGCCCCCGCGCCCCGCAGCCGGCGCTCGGCCAGTTCTGGCAATCCCTGCCGGGACGGCTGGAAGAGGGGGAAACCCGCAACCGGCAGCGCGAGCGCATCGTTGAATTGAGCCGGCTTCTGATGGCCCATCACGAGATCGCGGCGCACGACCCTCAGCTCACCGAGCAGCGCGAACGCATCGACGAATTGAGCCGGCTTCTGACCGTAGCCCGTCAGGAGATCGCCGCGCGCGACCAGCAGGTCGCCGCGCTTCATCACTCAAATTCCTGGAAACTGACCTCTCCGCTCCGGTTCTTCGGACGTGCGCTGAGAGGAAACGGAGCGAGAAACAAAGTGATCAATCTGGACCGGATCTCGCAGCACAAGCTGGAAACCGAGCCCTACCGCTGGGCCCGGATCGACAGCCTCTTCTCTCCAAAAGACGCCAAAGCCCTGGCCACCACCTATCCCCACGATCACTTCAAGCGGCTGCAGGCTCACGGCGGTGAAAAAGATTACGACTACGAAGCCCGCTCGTTGATCCGGATGGGAGCGGAGACTCCCTCCTTCCCCAACGAGCTGAGCGCTGTCTGGCGCGGTTTCGCCGAGGATCTCCTCTCGCCCGCCTACCGCAACGCCATGTCGCTCCTGACCGGTTGCGATCTCTCCAATTCGCCGCTGGAGGTGAACGTCTTCCACTACGGCCCTGGAGCCTCGCTCGGAGCGCATCCGGACCTCGCGGACAAAATCATCACCCACGTCTTCTACTTCAACGAATCGTGGAATCCCAAAGACGGCGGCTGCCTCTCCATCCTGCGCTCCCCCGACGCCAAGGACATCGTCACCGAAATCCCACCCCTCGTCGGAACCTCCGCCGTCATCGTCCGCTCCGACACCTCCTGGCACGCCGTCGCCCCCGTCATCAACGGCAGCCAGGTCTCCCGCCGCAGCGTAACCGTAACCTTCTACCGTCCCGGCTCTGAGAGCTCGATGTGGCCCGCGGACGACGCGACGCCGCTGCACCGGTATGGGGAGACGGAGACCGAGGAGAAAGCAGCTCGGCCAGAGCCGAAGAGCTGGTGGAGCCGGCTGACGTCTTGGGGAAAGTGAAGGTCAGGCGCCTGTCTCCGGCGCGATACACGACGGCTACGGCGGGAACGGCATTTGTGTGATCGAGATGGCCCGCAGCCGGGCATTCGATCCGGAGCTCGCAAAGGCCGAGCGCTGGACTGGCAAGGCCTGGTTGTCCCGGCACCCATCCGACCAAACCGCGCCTCGAAGAGGTCTGACGTAGATTTACCGTGGCAGTTGGCTTCGCAAGCCAGGTCGGTCACTCGGGTGAGCGGTGGCTCGAGAGGAGGCTCGTCTTCTGGAGAGAGCTCGCGGCCAGAACCCGCCGGGCAAGCTTCCTTAGCTCGGGAAGCGAGGAGATCTCCTTGATGCGTTGGCGGACAGCCTCGGGAACCGGGCCGAAGTGGTCTCCCTCGCCTCCGCGACCTCCAGGCGGAGCAGGGCGGCAACGAGGTTAGTGCGGAGAGCGAATGGCGTCTGTCCAGTGGGTCGCGGCGACTGCGCTTTTCGGCGCCGAATTGAGTCGCCGATCCGGCCAAAAGATTTTTCCTCACGGGAAAGGTCTTTTAGGCAGAGGAACTGATTTTTGGCAACGGGTCCCGGCTTTTTCTCTGTGAATCTGTTGCCAGGATCGATGGTAATAGCCTTTGGCGCTGGCGAAAATTCGTTCTCTGGAGGCGAAAGAGTATTTCCGACTACAAAAACTCTATTGGCCGATTTCGCTGGGAGAACCTGAAATGAAAAAGGGGGGCGTTTTAAGCCCCCCTTCCCTCAGACGAGGTGTGCGTCCTGCTTAGAAGTCGTACCGCACGCCGAGCTGGAACGTGCGCGGGATGCCGACGAACTGGTCTTCGGCACCAAACTGCTGCCCGGTGGTCGGGTTGAACAGCGGGGTCTGGGCGGTGCCCCAGATCTGGTTGTTGTTGCTGATGCCCGTGTTCTTCTGGTTGCTGCAGTTGAAGCACTCGGCGAACAGGGCGACTTCCCCGGGTCCGAGGTTCAGCTTCTTCGAAAGCCGCATGTCCAGAGTCCAGAAATCCGGCTGCCGCTGGCTGTTGCGGCCGAAGTGGACGCCGTTGACGGTCGGCCGGTCGGTGCCCGAGTTGCCGTCGCCGTTGATGTCGGAGTTGGCGATCGGGTTGAACGGCGAGCCGCTGGCGTAACGGAAGGCGCCCGAGAGGCCGATGCCCCAGAGCGGCGTGTCCCACACGCCGTTCAGCACGACCTTCCACTCCTGGTCGCGGTTGGAGGGGCCCCAGTTCAGGTCGAGGTTGTTGAAGTCCTCGGCCTGGATGCCGGCGAAGTTGCGCTCGTTGGAGTCGTTGTCCCGGTCCTCGGACCAGGTCACGGCGCCGTAGAGGCTGTAGTTGTTGGCGTAGCGGCGCTGCAGGGTGAGGGTCGCCGCCTTGTACTCGGACTCGGCGTCGGAGACGTCCATGATGATGCGGTTGTAGGCGGTGAACCGGCGGGTCGAGCCGTAGTGCGGCAGGCCGTTCGTCGAGGTCGTGCCGTCGTACACCCGGTTCAAGTCGGTCAGGCGCTGGAGCTGGTTGCCCTCGGCATAGGTAAGGTCGAGGCCCAGTGCGATGAGCGGGAGGATCTCACGCTCGGCGCCCAGGGTGACGCGGTCGGTGTAGGGGTTCTCGAAGTCCGGATCGACGGTGAAGACGTCCGGAGGCGAGCTCGCGCCGCCGACCTGCCGGAAGTCGACGCGCTCGATGCCGACCGGGTTCCAGCCCGGACCCCACGCCGGAGCCAGCGGGTTCGTCGGCGCTCCGGTGCAGACGCCGTTGGCCTGCGGGCAGGTGATGGTGAGCTGCGCGGCCTGGATGCCGTTGGAGGTGAAGGGCTGCGCCCAGAGGAGAGCCGGGGTGCGGCTCCAGTAGCGGCCGAGCGAGAAGCGGACCGCCGTCTTGTCGTCCGGCGCCCAGGAGAGGCCCAGGCGGGGAGAGATCTGGTTCTCGGAGTCCGGAATCTCGCCGGTCAGGCGCATCGTGCCGTTCGGGCCGGGATCGTTGGGGTTCAGGACCGCGCCGCCCGGATTGTCCAGGGTCTCAACGCGGACGCCCGCGGTCAAGGTCAGGTTCGGACGGACGAACCACTGGTCCTGCAGGAAGAACGCGGTCTCCTTCTGCTCGAAGGCCGCGGTGCCGCCCTCGACCGAGGTCCGGCCGTTCAGGCCGCCGAACTGGCGGTATTCACGCCAGCGGCCGGCGATAAGCTCGTCGTTGTTGGCGAAGATGAAGACGCCGCGCCAGTTGCCGCGGAAGACCTGGTCGACGCTGGTCTCGTTGTACTCGACGCCCGCCTTGAGCACGTGCTGGTCGAGCAGGTAGGTCAAGGTGTCGGCGAAGGCCTTGCGCTCGTTGACGGTGTCGATGGGCAGGAAGGCCACCTCGCCGTAGCGCGCGCCGCCCACCTGGATCTCCGGCAGGTTCAACCCCTTGTCGCCGCGCGGGGTCTTCTCGTCGATGTAGTTCAGGTTCAGGTCGTTCAGCAGGTTGGCGCCCCACTGGCCGGAGTAGGAGCCGACGTAGGCCTTGGTGTCGAGCTCCTCGATGCCGTTGAAGCTCTCGGTGCGGGTTCCCGCGCTCGAGGTGCCGTTGATCCCTTCGTAGTCGATCACGTTGACGCGGAACATGAACCGGTGCGAGGGATTCATCTGGTAGTCGAGGCGGCCGAACGCCACGGAGCCGTCCTGCGTCTGGACGTACTCGGGAGGCGAGGAGAGCACGGGGAACCGGGCGAAGACCGCCGCCGGGAGGTTGGAGGCGACGATCGGCACGGTCTCGCTCTTGTCCTGGTTGTCGTACGAGAAGAAGTAGAAGAGCTTGTCGCGGACGATCGAGCCGCCGATCGAGCCGCCGAACTGCTCCCTCTCCTGGTCGTTGGGCTCGCGGCCCGCGGTCCTGCCGACCTGGGGGAAGTCGGAGATCAGGCTCTCGGGCTGGTTGAAGTAGAAGAGCGAGCCGTGCAGGTTGTTCGTGCCGCTCTTGGTGATGATGTTGACGAAGCCGCCGCCCGACCGTCCGTACTCGACGGAGGCGCCGTTGGTGACCACGGAGAACTCCTTGATCGACTCCTGGGAGATGGAGAGCGGGGCACGGCCTTCGGCACCGCCCGCCGCGCCGCCGAAGAAAGCGTTGTTGTAGTCCACGCCGTCCACGGTGATGCTGGTGTTGATGCCGCGCTCGCCCGAGAGCGACAGGTTGCCGCGCTCGGACTCGAGGCGGCTCTCGGGGGTGAGCAGCACGAGCTGCTTGAAGTCGCGGCCGGCGCTCGGCAGGTTCTCGATCTGCTCTTCCTGGATGGTGGTACCAATCGTGGTGTTGGTGACCTCGACCACCGGGAGCTGCTCGGCCGTGACCGTGATGGTCTCGGAAACCGTGGAGCTCTGGAGCGTGAAGTTCACGCTCGGGGTCGAGCCCAGGAGCAGGCGGACGCTCTCGGCGGTCGCCGTGGCGAAGCCGTCGAGCGACGCCTCGACCTTGTAGGTGCCGGTCGGCAGGTTCAGGACGCGGTAGAAGCCCTGCTCATCCGTGACGGTCGTCTGGACGAGACCGGTCTCCGTGTTGGTGGCGGTCACCGTGACGCCCGGCAGCGGCGCGCCTTCGGTGTCCTCCACGGTGCCCGAGATGCGGCTCGTGGTCACGTCGGTCTGGGCGAAGGCCGGTCCGGCCAGGCCCAGGACGAGCAACAGGGCCGCGAGGAAGCACACCCCTCGGCTATAGCGGTTGGAACAGACACGCACCATAAATGGAGCCCTCCTTTTGTCAGTGCGTAAAGTTTCGAACGGATTCTATGCGACGGGCGGAGTTCGCCCATGAGCCCAGTGCGAACATCCTGTGACAGACCCAAAACAAACGGGTGCCGCCAGCCCACTATGCTAAGCTCCGCCCCGCCGATGCGGCTGGAATCGGCGGAATTATACCCGGGTTCGGGCACCTTGATCCGCTCCACTTTTTTGAATTCTGCACCA
>DATEIO010000005.1:0-2073 GCA_035278895.1 Thermoanaerobaculia bacterium
AGGTCTCGCTGGCGTTCCAGGAGACGCCGGCCCGGCCACCCCGGCTCCCCGGGGTGAGCGCGGCCTTCGAGCCGATCCACACCGGCACCTCCCGCTTCGACCTGAACCTGTTCCTGGAGGAGGACGGCGGCGGCGGGCTTGGGGGCGGCGCCGAGGCCAACGCCGACCTCTTCGAGACGGCCACGGTCGAACGCATGCTCGGCCACCTCGCGGCCCTCCTGGACGGCGCGGCGGCCGATCCCGGGCGCCCGCTCGAAGACCTGCCGCTGCTCTCGCCCGCCGAGCGCCGGCAGGTGGTGCTCGATTGGAACGAGCCGGTCCACGAGGTGCCGGCCGGCGCCGCGGAGGAGACCCTGCACGCCCGGTTCGCCGCCGCGGCGGCGCGGGCCCCGGAGGCGGTGGCCGTGACCGGCGACGGGCGGCAGCTCACCTACGCGGAGCTCGAAAGCGCGGCGAACCGGCTGGCCCGGCGCCTGCGCCGGCTGGGCGTGGGGCCGGAGGTCCGCGTGGCGCTGTACCTCGAGCGGTCGCCAGAGCTGGTCGTGGCTCTCCTGGGCATTCTCAAGGCCGGCGGCGCCTACGTGCCGCTCGACCCGGACGTGCCCGGCGAGCGCCTGGCCTACGTGCTGGAAGACGCGCGCCCACGCGCCGTGGTCACCCAAGGCTCGCTCGAAGCCCGGCTGCCGGAGGGCGGGCCGGAGACCGTGCGCATCGACGATCCCGGGCTGGAGAGCGAGGAGAGCGGCGCTCCGGAGGATCTCTCCCGCGCCGGCCACGCGGCCTATGTGATCTACACCTCGGGCTCCACGGGCCGGCCCAAGGGCGTCGTGGTCGAGCACGGCCAGGCGTCGCGCCTGCTGGCGGCCACGGACGCCTGGTTCGGCTTCTCGTCTCAGGACGTGTGGACCCTGTTCCACTCGATCGCCTTCGACTTCTCGGTCTGGGAGGTCTGGGGGGCGCTCGCCTACGGCGGCCGCTTGGTGGTGGTGCCGTACTGGAGCAGCCGCTCGCCCGCGCGGTTCTACGAGCTGCTCGCGGAAGAAGGGGTCACGGTGCTCAACCAGACGCCCTCGGCCTTCCGCCAGCTCATCCGCGTCGAGGGGGAGCGGCCGGCGCCGCTGCCGCTGGCTCTGCGCTGGGTGATCTTCGGCGGCGAGGCGCTCGAGCCGGCGGCCCTCGCCCCCTGGTTCGACCGCCACGGCGACGAGGCGCCGCGGCTGGTCAACATGTACGGCATCACCGAGACCACGGTGCACGTGACCTTCCGGCCGCTCTCCAGGGCCGACCTCGAAGGGCCGAGCCTTCTGGGCCGGCCGATCCCGGATCTCCAGGTCCACCTGCTCGACCGCCGGGGCGGGCCCGTGCCGCTCCTCGTTCCCGGCGAGATCCACGTGGGCGGGGTCGGCGTGGCCCGGGGATACCTGGAGCGGCCGGAGCTGACTTCGCAGCGCTTCGTGCCCGACCCGTTCTCCGGCCGCCCGGGAGCGCGCCTGTACCGCTCGGGCGACCTGGCGCGGCGGCTGCCCGGCGGCGACGTCGAGTACCTCGGCCGTACGGACCACCAGGTGAAGGTGCGTGGATTCCGGATCGAGCTCGGCGAGATCGAGGCCGCGATCTCGTCCCACCCGGCCGTGGCCGAGGCCGCGGTGCTCGCCCGCGGGACCGGCGAGGAGGCGCGGCTCGTGGCCTGGGTGGCGCCCGCTCGCGTGGGCACCGCGGAGCTGCGGCGCTGGTTGAAGGAGCGGCTGCCGGAGCACATGGTGCCCGCCGCGTTCGTGTTCCTGGACGCCCTGCCACTGACTCCCAACGGCAAGCTGGACCGCCGCGCCCTGCCCGAGCCGGCCGCGGCCTCGGGACCGGCCGCCGCGGAGGCCGAAGCGCCGCGCACCCCGGCGGAGGATCTGGTCGCCGGGATCTGGGCGAGCCTCTTGAACCGCGAGGCCGTGGGCCGCCACGACGACTTCTTCGAGCTGGGCGGCCACTCGCTCCTCGCCGCGCGCCTGGTCTCGCGCCTGCACGCCGCGCTCGGGGTGGAGATCCCCCTGGAGACCGTGTTCCAGGAGCCCACCGTGG
>DATEIO010000006.1:0-2831 GCA_035278895.1 Thermoanaerobaculia bacterium
TGTTGCACTGCAATGGGTTACGCTCCAGAGAAGGTTGGATCCCAGATCGTTTTCGTCAGCCTACGCGCCCGCCGTAACTGAGATCCGCGTGTTGATTTCCGCTGAGAGCTGACCCGGGCTTTCCATCGAGAAGTGACCCGCCTGAAGGTTATGGTCGTCGGTTCAGGTCTGGGTCAATGCCGGTCATCCCTCCTTCTTCCTGCGCGCCGCCTCGGAGCTGGCCCTGAAGCGGAAGCTGTCGTTTCCGGTCTCGAGGATGTGGCAACGGTGGGTCAGGCGATCGAGGAGCGCGGTGGTCATCTTGGGGTCGCCGAAGACCGTGGCCCATTCGCTGAAGCTGAGATTGGTGGTGATGGCGACGCTGGTGCGCTCGTAGAGCTTGCTCAGGAGATGGAAGAGCAGGGCCCCGCCCGTGGCGCTGAACGGCAGGTAGCCCAGCTCGTCCAGGATCACGAGGTCGGCGCGCGTGAGGCTCTCGGCGATCTGCCCGGCCTTTCCTTTCGCCTTCTCCTGCTCGAGCGTGTTGACGAGCTCGATCGTCGAGAAGAAACGGACCTTCCTTCGATGGTGCTCGACGGCCTGAACCCCGAGCGCGGTCGCGACATGCGTTTTTCCCGTGCCCGGTCCGCCGATCAGGACGGCGTTGTGGGCGCCGTCGATGAACTCGCACCGGTGCAGCTGGCGGACCAGGGCCTCGTTGATCTCGCTGGCGGCGAAGTCGAAGCCTGCCAGGTCCTTGTAGGCCGGGAAGCGCGCGGCCTTGAGGTGATAGGCGATGGACCGGACCTCGCGTTCCGCGACCTCGGCCTTCAGCAGTTGCGACAGGATGGGCACGGCCGCCTCGAAGGCGGGCGAGCCCTGTTCGATGAGGTCCTCGACGGCCTGGGCCATTCCGTACGTCTTCAGGCCGCGCAACATGATGACGATGGCGGCGCTGGCGGGGTCATGACGCATGGCGCACCCCCTGTGCCCGGCCGCGCAGGCCGTCATAGCGCTCGACATTCGCCCTGGGCTCCTCGAGCAGCGCCAGACCCGTCGGCGGAGCGATCTCGGGCGTGCCGGCAGGGCTTTCGTCGATCAGCCGGTGCAGCAGATTGAGCACATGGATCTTGGTCGGCACCCCGGCCTCGAGGGCCAATTCCACCGCGCAGCGCACCGCCTCTTCGTCGTGCTGAAGCACCAGCGCGAGGATCTCCACCATCTCCCTGTCGCCGCCCGGGTGCTTCAGCAGATGCTGCCGGAGCGCGCGGAAAGCCTCGGGCAGTTCGGCAAAGGGCGCGCCGTTGCGGAGCGCGCCGGGCTTTCGCTGGATGACGGCCAGGTAGTGGCGCCAGTCGTAGATCGTCCGGGGCGGCAGCTTGTGCGCGCGCTGGATCACCCGCGGGTGCTCGCAAACGACCTGCCCTTCGGCCGCGACCACAAGCCGGCCGGGGTAGATCCGCAGGCTGACCGGGCGATTGGCGAAAGAGGCCGGGACGCTGTAGCGGTTCCGCTCGAAGCTGATCAGGCAGGTCGGCGACACCCGCTTGCTCTGCTCGACGAAGCCGTCGAAGGCAGGCGGCGTCGGCATCAGGGCCGTCTTCTCCAGGGCCCAGACCTCCGCGATGGTCCCCGGCAGCGTTCCATGCGGCGTGCGCCCCCACTGCTCGATGCAGCGATGCTCGAGCCAGGCATTCAGTGCCGCCAGGTCAGGAAAGTCCGGCATCAGGTGCAGGATCAGGTGGCGGGCATCCTGCACGTTCTTCTCGACCTGCCCTTTCTCCCAGCCGGCCGCCGGATTGCAGAAGTCGGGCTCGAAGACGTAGTGGCTGGTCATCGCCAGGAACCGGGCGTTGACCTGACGCGCCTTGCCGGAGCCCACCCGGTCCACCGCGGTCTTCATGTTGTCGTAGATGCCCCGCCCCGGCACGCCGCCGAAGACCCGGAATGCATGCCAGTGCGCTTCGAACAGCATCTCGTGGGTCTGTAACAGGTAGGCCCTGAGCAGGAACGCCCGGCTGTGCGAGAGCTTGATATGGGCAACCTGGAGCTTCGTGTTCTCCCCGGCAATCATCGCCCAGTTCTCGCTCCAGTCGAACTGGAAGGCCTCCCCGGGCTGGAAGACCAGCGGCACGAAGGTGCCGCGTCCGGCGGTATGCTGTTCGCGCCGGCGGTCGGCCTTCCACTTCCGAGCAAAGGCCGCGACCCGGTTGTAGGAGCCCTCGTAGCCGAGGGCGACCAGATCGGCGTGGAGCTGCTTCAGGGTCCGCCGCCCCTTGCGGGACGTGCCCGCCTCCGTCTTCAGCCAGGCAGACAGCTTCTCGGCGAAGGGATCCAGCTTGCTCGGCCGCTCCGAAACCTTGAACGCCGGTTCCACCGTCCCCGACCGCAGGTACTTGCGGATCGTGTTCCGCGACAGCCCCGTCCGGCGTGCAATCTCCCGGATGGAAAGCTGATCCCGCAAGGCCCACCGTCGGATCACGCTGAGTAACGCCATGTCGATCACTCCATTGCCCCCGCTTCTCCAGCCAGGGGACGTTCGAACATGGGTCACTTCTCAGTGGAAATCTCCCGGCCGCCCGGGTCAGCTCTCAGCGGAAATCAACAGCCTCGTCACCGACAGCCTGCCGATCGCCACCGTCGCACACGCGGTGGGCTTCCGCCACCAAGCCAGCTTCACCTCCGCGTTCAGGGCGCACTTCGGCTTCACGCCCCGGCAGGCCCGCCAGCGCGTCACCACCTCCGGCGGCGGCTAATATTGCTCGCCGTGCGCGACCTGCCGCGTTTAAACCTGATGAGGGCTAATAGCAGGCTATCGCATTTGGCCGATGATGGTTCTTGCGAAGGCGTCG
>DATEIO010000007.1:0-2157 GCA_035278895.1 Thermoanaerobaculia bacterium
GGACCCGGCTCCGCTTCCCGCTCGACGGCCACTGGAACGCCGAAGGTCACCGGGCCGTGGGCGAAGCGCTGGCCTCCCGCCTCCGGTAGAGCCGCACGAGCTCGCGCGGGGAAGTGTAGACCGGCTCGTATCCCGCCGCGACCTCCCGCAGGACCGACCGGACCGCAGGCTCCCCTCGGTCCTCATCCCCCAGCCCCCAGAGCAGAACGTAGTCAACGCGCCCGCCGGTCCGCTCCGGGTAGGTGAGGAACTCGGCCTGAGGCGGCTCCAACTCCAGGCCCCCGGCGATCCCGATCCTCTCGTATGGATTCAGCGAGGGCCGGAAGTAGATCGGGAAGTAGTCCTCCGAGGCCTCATACAGCGCGAGGTCGACTGCTCCCCGCTTGGCGGCGATCCGGCCCTGAGCATGGAGAAACGGCTTGAAGCGGTAGGCGAGATCCCGGCCGTCCGCCCCCCTCCCCTTGGGGGCGTAGCACAACGTGAGGAGGGTGTGGCCCGGCTCGATGTGATCCGCGGCCGTCATGTACTCGTCGAGCTGATCGTCGAGCGCGGCGTAGCGCGGCCAGAACAGGGCGAGGAGGACCAGGGAGACGGCCGCGCCCCCGATCGCGAGCCAGCGCCTCCCGGCCGGCGGGATTTTGCAGGCGACAAACCAGAGGATCAGCAGGAAGAACGGATAGAGGCCGAGCCGCTCGCTGACGCGGCCCCCCCCTCCCATGCCGTCGGGCACCACCAGGAAGAGCACGGCGGAAACCACGGCGGCGAGCAGCAGACCGTCTTCGCAAGCCGCCCTCCGGCGGCGCGCGAGGAGCCACATCGCGGCGAGGCCGAGAAGGGCCGCGAGCGAAATCGAGACGAAGAGCGACCGCCGGTCCAGGGAGACGAGCGAGTTGAGGGAGACGAGATGCCAGGCCTTCACCACGAATGGCAGGTCCTGGACCGGCCTCCCCAGGTGATGGTCCAGGAAAAAGCTCAGGAGCAGGAGCGCGGGCAGGGAGGCGAAAAACGGCCCCACGATCCACGTCCGCAGCCCGTCCCCGACGACGAAGGGGCCGGCTTTCCCCCGCATCTCCAGAAGCATCCGCCAGCCCGCCAGGGTGAAGATCGCAACGAGCGTCATCCCCAGCGAGACCGGATGGCAGAAGTAGGCCCAGAGGAGGAGGAGCGCGAGCCCCGCGACCGGGCCGGGTCCCCACCGGTCCTGACGCTTCCACCAGAAGCCGACCGTGAAGAAGAAGACCGCCAGGCTGAAACAGAAGTTGTAGAAACCCAGGTGGAAGAGGTGGTTGTACACGAACGGGAAAGCGAGGAAGGCCAGCGGCGAGCCCCGCGGGTCGACCGCCCGGAGCGCGAAGCGGGCCGACACCGGCAGCAGGATTACGTAGAGCGAGAGGAGGACCTTTTCCGCGACCGGCACCGTCACGAAGGCGAGCCCCTTCTCCAGCAGGAAGAAGATGAACCAGTTTGGGATGAAGCCCCGGTTCAGGAGGTAGTACTCCCGCAGGAGCCCCTCCCCGGGCTGGTCGTACTCGCGCAGGATGTGGGCGACCGCCTGATGCCCGGGGCCGTCCTGGGAAGGGAAGTAGGGAAACGCCCAGAGTGGGACCAGATGGAGGAGGACCAGGACCGTGAACAGCAGGGCCTCGGGACGCACCCACGGGAACGCCGGCCGGGGGATCTGCACGGGGGAGGATTGTACGCCTGTTCCGCTATCATCTCCCGCCGGCATGTCCGATCTCGCCCGTCCCCTGAAGCTCAGCGTCGTTATCCCCTGCCTGAACGCGGCGGACACGCTCGGCGTCCAGCTCGAAGCGCTCGCTGGCCAGAGCTGGCCCGGGGAGTGGGAGGTGATCGTGGCCGACAACGGCTCGACGGACGGCTCCCGGGAGGTGGTCGAGAGATACCGGGACCGTCTTCCCAACCTCCGCCTCGTGGATGCATCGGACAAGCGGGGCCAGGCCCACGCCCGGAACGTGGGAGCGGCGGCGGCCACGGGCGAGGCGTTCCTCTTCTGCGACGCGGACGACGAGGTGGCGCCCGGCTGGCTCGCGGCGCTGGGGCGGGTCCTGGAAGACCGTGAATTCGTGGCCTGCCGCTACGACAACGAGAAGCTCAATCCGGAGTGGGTGCGGCGCACGCACTTGAACCCCCAGCGGG
>DATEIO010000008.1:0-5034 GCA_035278895.1 Thermoanaerobaculia bacterium
GCGTCCAGATACCCGGCGGCGTCTCCCACCAGGGCCAGATTTTCCTTGACGACGGACCGAACGCGCTGGTGGAGGGGGCCGGTTCCGCGGTCGGTGGAGGCGACGGGGACGCCTTCGAGGCGGGCGCGGAGGTTGGGGAAGCTCGCGAGGTGGTCTTCGAATCCGCCCTTGCCTTCGCTCCAGAGGAAGGCGATCCCCACCTGATCGGGAGCGACGGGCGTGACGTACGCCTCGACGGAGGGCCCCCAATAGACCTCGACGAAATCGCTCCATGGGGCGATCGCGAAATGGCGCCGGACGCCGAAGCGCCGGAGGTCGCTCTCCGGACCTTCGAGCCCGGCCCAGCGGCGGACGTGCGAGCGGAGGCCGTCGGCCCCCACGAGGAAGCAGGCGGTGAAGGGGCCTTGATCGGTCTCGACCCCTCCGGAGCCGAGGCCGTGGGCCTTCACTCCCCAGCGAAGTGCGACCCCGACTTCCTCCGCGCGGCGGACGAGCGCTTCGTGGAGGGCGAGCCGCCGCACGCCGAGCCCTCCGGCATGGGGGAAGATCCCCTCGGCCAGGAGGTCGCCATCGAAGTAGCGGATGCCGCGGAAGGGGAGGCCCCGCGGCTCGACGCCGATCTCGCGGAGGCGGGCGACGGCGTCGGGCATCAAGCCTTCGCCGCAAGCTTTGTCGATGGGCGGATGGGAGCGGTCGATCACGGTGACCGCGAGACCCGCGAGGCGGGCGCGGATGGCGGTGGCGAGTCCGGCCGGGCCGCCTCCGATCACGAGGAGGTCGGGCGTTTCAGGCATCCCGGCGCTTCCTTTCCCGCGGCTTCAGGCGGAGCCGAGCGTAGGCAAGGCTCGAGCGGGCCACGGCTCCGGCAAGCCGGAGCACGGTCACCGGAGCGGGCGGTGCGAGCTCTCCCGCGAGGTAGAGGCGCAAGGTTTCCCCCCTCCGGAGCTTGCCCGAGGAGGTGCGGGGGATCGTGCCGGGCTCGAGCGCCACGACGCGGTCCACGGCGAGGCCGACCGTGGCGAGCACGGCCTCGCGGCAGGCCTGCGGCAGCGCCTCCCGCTCTTCGGACGTAGCCTGGCGGGAGACTTCGACGAAGAGCGCCAGCACCTCGCCCGGGGCGTCCTCCGGCAGCCAACTCGCCGCCACAACGCAGCCGGAGCGGACGCCGGGGACTGCGTCCGCCGCACGCTCGATCTCATCGGGTGCGTAGTTCCTTCCGCGCAGGATGACCACGTCCTTGGCGCGGCCGGTCAAGTACAGCTCGCCGCGGTGGATGAACCCCAGATCGCCGGTGTCGAGCCAGCCGTCCTGCAGGGCACGGGCGGTCGCCTCCGAGTGGCCCAGATAACCGTCCATGAGCGAGGGCCCGGAGATCCAAACCCGGCCCACCTGGTCCTCGGGGAGATCGCGGCCGTCCTCGTCCCTCACCTGCAGCGAAAAGCGGGGGACGGGCCGGCCGACGGAGACGATCTCGCGCCCGTCCGGCGTCTCTCGGGCAGTGCCCTCGCGGGCCAGATCCTCGCGGTCGAACCGCGTGGAGGCGAATGGCCGGTCGAGGTCCGAGAAGGTCACGGCGAGCGCCGCTTCCGAGAGGCCGTAGACCGGGGTGAGCGCCTCGGCCCGGAACCCCCAGCGGGCGAAACGTTCGCAGAAGGCGGCAAGCACGGAGGGGGCGACCGGCTCGGCGCCGTTCAGAGCCGTGCGCCAGTTGGAGAGGTCGGCCCCTTCCATCTCCTCGTCCGTTACCCGGGAGACGCACAGGCTGTAGGCGAAGTTCGGAGCGGGCGAGATCGTGCCCCGGTAGCGGGAGAGGGCGCGCAGCCACAGGGCCGGCCGGGCCACGAAGAGCTCGGGGCCCAGGAGCGTCAGGGTGGCGTCCCGCGAGAGGGCCGGGAACACGCAACCGATCAGCCCCATGTCGTGGTAGAGCGGGAGCCAGGAGACGCCGCTGTGGTGCAGATCCGGGGTGTCCTGCCAGAAGCTGTTCAGGATCTCCGTCTGCGCCACGAGCGCCCGGTGGGAGAGGGCGACCGGCTTGGGATCGACCGTGGTGCCGGAGGAGAACTGGACCAGGGCGAGGTCCGCGGGATCGGGGCGGGTCGTCGGGGCATCCCCCTTGGGAAGCTCGCTCACCGTGCGGCAGCCGAGCGGCGGCCGGGCCATCGCAATCGCCTCGCCCAGAATGCGCTTCACCCGGGAGTCCGCGAGCACCAGCCGGGCGCCGGAGACCTCGATCATCCGGGCTGTGCGGGCGATGTACTCGGCCATGCGCCCGAGCCGCACCGGCGGGTAGAGGGGCACGGGCACGGCGCCGGCCAGGAGCGTGCCGAAGTAGGAGTCGAAGAACTCGATTCCGGTCGGAAAAACCAGGGCGACGCGATCGCCGGGGGCGATGCCTGAAGCAGCGAGCCCGCCGGCCACGGCCTCCGCCCGCTCGCGCACCTCGGCCCAGCCGTGCCAGACCGCGCGCTCCTGGCGGTCTACGAAGCGCAGGCCTCCCTCGGGGTGACGGCCCGCCCGTTCCAGGTAGTCGTTGATCGTCTCAGGCGCCAAGCTTCCTCCGTACCACAGCGACCAGGTCCCCCACCGTCTCGATCGCGCCCTCGTCCAGTTCGTCCAGGAAGACGCGGAAACGGTTCTCCACCTCCACGGCCAGGGTCAACAGGCGGACGGAGTCGAGCCGCAGATCCTCGATCAGCCGCATCTCGGGCAGGAGCGGCCCTTCCCAACCCAGATGGAGCCGGGCCACCTCGGCGATCCCCGAAAGAATGATCTCGTCGCTCATCGTCCCCCCGGCACCAGGCGTGGCCGCCCCGTGAACGCCGCCTCGTAGTCGGACAGGCGGGCCAGCCCCTCCTCCTCAGCCCGGATGCGCACCCGGAGCAGCAGGGCGTTCGCCACGCTGAACACGAGCGCCGTGATCCACGCCGTGTGCACGAGCGGCAGGGCGAGGATTTCGACAATGACGGCCAGGTAGTTGGGATGGCGGAGGATCCGGTACGGCCCGCCCGTGACCGGCGCGACTCCTGGCAGCACCACGATCCGGGTGGTCCACCGGCCGGCGAGCGTCGAAATGACCCACCAGCGGAGACCGGCCGCGAGGAAAAGCAGAAGGAGCATCACGGTCCCAAAAGCAGGGATGAAAGGCCGGTCCAACAGCCAGACTTCCAGGGGACAGGCGGCAAGGAAGAGCGTATGGAGGAGAACCATCACCGGATAGTGTCCCGGTGCAATCTCGACGCCACCCCGGGCCAGGAGGCTCCGAAGGTTCCGCGCCGCGACCCTCAATTCGATGAGCCGTCCGAGGGCGACGGCGACCACGAGACCGGTGTAGAGGAGGCGGGTGTCGAGCCCCAGGGCGCCGTCCATAGGGGAGTAATAGTACCTGGAGTCCGGAACATTCCGGAAAGAACCGGAGCAGACCGGAAGCTTCCGGAGAGGAACGATTCCGCTTATCTCTTGGCGGTGCGGACGTAGGAGGTGGAGGGCCCCTTACCCTCCCGCCGGAGGTACCCCGCTTTCATCAAACGGGAGAGATCGGTCCTCGCCTGCCGATCCGAAATCATGGCGGCGAAATTTCGGGAGTATTCGCCCGGATCGATCCGAGCGCCAGGTTGGATTTCCCGAAGGAGCGCCTGCTGGCGGGGATTCAACCCGGCGTGGACGGCCGCTTCCTCGGGCCGGGCCGAGCGGAGGGTCAGAGACACCCCTCCCGCTCCGGCCTTCCATTCGGGCTCGGGAAGCCCCGCCCGAGCGCATTCCATGAGAATCAGGCCTGAGCCGGTTCCAAATCCCTCGATAAGCCCCCGGAGCCAGAGAACATGGGCGATATTGGGATTGCGGAGACGGGAGATGCGCTCCTCCTTGAGATCGCGGACCGTCATCCCCTCGGGGAGGCCACCCGAATTCCAGATCTCGATCCGGTCGCGATGAACCGAGAGGAACACCCCGCCGTCGAAGGCGCCGTATTCGCGATGGGCAAGAGCGTTCATGATCGCTTCGCGAAGGGCGCGCCAGGGATACGCCGGGGAGTCGGACCGCTGAAGGCTCCCTTCCGGAAATTCGGACGTGATGGGGATGTACTGGCGCAGAAACGCTTGGATCTGCTCGATGAGAACGAAGACGTTGCCTTCGAGCAGACGGCTGTCCTCCAGCTTTCCTGTGTCGTCGAAACGGGCCAGCCGCACCCGGAGCTGTGGATAACGCCGCCCTGGGTCTTTTCCAAAGAGCGCGAGGGCCCCGTTGAGGATCGACCCGTTCCGAAAAAAGTTGAGATCCTCCAGGATCGCCGCGGAAGACCGCGGCTCCCGGAACGGATAGAGGCGGCGCGTGCTCCCCTCTTCCGCAGCTCTCAGAATCTCCTTCTCGTCCAGATCGGACAGCGCGAAGCCCAGGGCAGGCATGTGCTCCCAGCGGACGGCCTGCGCGGATCTCTTCTGGATGAGGGCCGTGATATCAGGAGCGGCTGCGGAGCGAACCCTGGCGGCCTCTCGAACGAAGATCCGGTCTTCGTAGAGGTAGGGCCCCTCGGCTCCCTGTGGCACGTCGATGACGATCACTTCGTGGCGGTTCAGGTCCTCGACTCCGATCGACCACAAGGCCTTGGGTGAGATCTTCCCGACGAGATGCTCTTGAATCCGGTTTTTCTGCTTTCCGGCGGACGGAACTCCGAGGATGGTCCCTCCGCTTTCGACGCCGAGGATCAGGGCTCCTCCGGAAGTGTTCAGGAAAGCGCAGACCGCCTGGCCGATGGCTTCCAGGTCGGTGTTTCCGCCGAACGCCACCTGCTCGGACTCGCCCTCCAGAATGAGCCGCCGGAGCGGTGAGATCTCCATCGCCTTGCTCCTCGTCATTGGGGTCCGAACCCCTGGCTCAACAGCGTCTTCAACCGCTCCGGACGCGCGAACTGCGCTTCGATGAAACGCAGGACGTCCGCGTGTCCGGAGAACGGCTGAGCCCATTTCCTGTCCCCGATCGCACAGTCGTACATGTCGAGGACCCGCAGATCCTCCAGCACGTCGGTCTTCTTGAAGG
>DATEIO010000009.1:0-20281 GCA_035278895.1 Thermoanaerobaculia bacterium
CGTGGCCTCCGTCAAGGCGCCGGGCTTCGGCGACCGCAGGAAGGCCATGCTCGAGGACATCGCGACGCTGACCGGCGGCCGCGTGATCACCGAGGACCTGGGCATCAAGCTCGAGAACGTCCGCTGGGAAGACCTGGGCGACGCCAAGAAGGTCGTCCTGACCAAGGACGAGACCACGATCGTGACCGACTCGGACGATCCGAAGCGGCATGAGGCGATCGCCGGCCGCGTCAAGCAGATCCGCAACCAGATCGAGGAGACGACCTCCGACTACGACCGCGAGAAGCTCCAGGAGCGCCTCGCCAAGCTCGTCGGCGGCGTCGCCGTGATCAAGGTCGGCGCTGCGACCGAGACCGAGATGAAGGAGAAGAAGGCCCGCGTCGAGGACGCCATGCACGCCACCAAGGCGGCCGTCGAGGAGGGCATCGTCCCCGGCGGCGGCGTGGCCCTGCTGCGCGCGGTCAAGGCCGTCGAGGGCGTTCAGGCCGAGGGCGACGTCCGCGTGGGCGTCAACATCGTCCGCCGCGCTCTCGAAGAGCCGGCCCGCCAGATCGCGGCCAACGCCGGCGAAGAGGGCTCGGTCGTCGTCAAGCAGCTCCTGTCCGGCAACGGCACCAGCGGCTACAACGCGGCCACCGGCAAGTTCGAGGACCTGGTCGCGGCCGGCGTCATCGACCCCGCCAAGGTCACCAAGACCGCGCTCTTGAACGCGGCGTCCATCGCCGGCCTGATGCTCACCACCGAGGCTCTCGTCTCCGAGATCAAGGAGAAGGACGAGAAGGGTGGCGGCCCCGGCGGCATGCCCGGCGGCGGCATGGGCGGCATGTACTAAGACGCGCCTTGCAGTCGATTTGAAGACGGCCGGTCCGGTTTTCCGGGCCGGCCGTTTGCTTTGGAGTAGAATGCTCGCGTTTGAGCGACATCCGTGTAAGGCTCCTGGGGGGCTTCGAGGTCTGGTCCGGAGACCGGCAGGTCGGGGGTTCAGTGTCCCCGAACGCGAAGGCGTTCCTGGCGTTTCTCCTGGGCCAGCGCAGGAAGGCCTTCGAGCCGCAGGCTCTGGCTCGGCAACTCTGGCCGGACGCGGAGCCGGACACGGCGTTCGAGGCGCTGGACCAGGCGATCAGCGCCTGGCTTCCCCTGTTGCCCTCCTCCTTTTTCCACCCCGCCGCGATTGGGATCAATCCCCGGGCTGCCTGCTGGACCGACGTGGAGGCGTTCGAGGAGGCGCTCGATCTGCGCTGTCTGTCGGACGCGGCCCAACTCTACCGGGGCGAGCTCCTGGATGGCCTGTCGGCCGAGGGATGTCCCGGGTTCGAGGCGTGGAGGGCCGCCGAGCAGGCGCGCCTCCGGGAGGCGGCGCTCACGGTGCTGCAGACGCTGGTCGACGGCTACGACCGGCGCGGCGAGCACCGCCTGGGCATCCACTACGCCCGGCGCAGAGTGGCGATGGCTCCCTCTTCGGAAGAGGTGCACCGGGACCTGATGCGCCTCTTTGCCCTCTCGGGCCAGCGCACCCGTGCCCTCGTCCAGTACGACGACCTGCTCCAGCGCCTGCACGGCAGCGGGCGCGCCCCTGAGCCGGAAACCCGGGCGCTTTACGAATCGGTCCTGGCCGAGGCCCTGGAGCGGGAGGCCGCGACGTGGGATCAGACGGTCGGCCCCCTGGTGCCGCTCATCGGCCGGGGGAACGCCGAAGCCCTCCTGCGGAACGGCTGGCTCCACGCGATCGACGGGAAGGTCCACCTGACGCTCGTGACCGGCGAGGCGGGGATCGGCAAGACGCGGCTCGTCCAGTCCTTCCTGGATGGCGTCACCTCGCGGCAGCGGACGATCGTGCTCCAGGGGCGGTGCGAGGAGATGGCGCCGCTCCGGGCCTACCAGCCGCTCCTCGAAGCTCTCCGCACCGCCTTCGAGGACGCGGCGGACCTGGCGGAGCCCTCGGCGGCCTCGGAGGCGCGCCGCCGCCTGTTCGGCGCGGCCGGCCGGTTCCTGGAGACCTTGGGCGAGGGCGATCCCCTCGTGCTCTTCCTGGACGACCTCCAGGGGGCCGATCCGGACACGCTCGATCTCCTGGAGTTTCTGGCCGCGCACCTGGACCGGGGGCCGATCTGGATCGTGGCCGTCTGCCGGTCGGAGGACCTGGATCAGGACCACCCCCTGGAGCAGATGGTCCTCCAGGGGGAGAAGGACGGCAGGGCGACCCGGCTGGAGCTCGACCGGTTGGACCGCGAAGCCTTGGACGAGATCGCGCGCTCCCTTGTGGGCGAGGCGCAGGCGGCGGATCTGGCCGGATTCCTCGCGGAGCGGAGCGAAGGCCTGCCGTTCGCCGTGACCGAGCTCGTCAACGTGCTTTGGGACGAGGGGCTCCTGGTGCGGGGAGAGGCGGAGCGCTGGAGCCTGACCGGTCCGCTCACGGATCTGGACGCTTCGGGCGAGGACCTGGAAGCCCTCGTCCGCCGCCGGGTCCGCCGGCTCCCCAACTCGACGCGGCGTCTGGCCTCGCTCGCCGCGATCCTGGGACAGAGCTTCGACCTGGAGCTCCTGGAGAAGGCCGCGGACGAGCACATCGCGGTGCTCGAGATCGGCTTGGGGCTCCTCGATCGCCACGGTCTCGTCCGGCCGCGCGGGGGGAGGTTCGAGTTTTGCCACGAGACGATCCGGCGCGCCCTCTACCACGAGCTCAATCCTCTGCGCCGGCAGGACATCCACCGCCAGGTCGCAGACGCCGTGACGGCGCTGCGAGGAGATTCCGACTGCGAGGCCCTGGCCTGGCACCTGACCTCCGCCGGGCAGTGGGAGAGAGCGTTGGCACCGCTCGAAAAGGCGATGGCGCGGGCGCAGTCGATGCAGGCGGTGCACACCGCCCGGAGCTACCACGAGCAGTGGGTGGAAGCGCTCACCCGGCTGGTCGCCTCGGCGAGAAACGGGGCGATCGCCGAGCGGTGGCGCAACGAGCGCGAGAGGGTGGAAGAGCTGCTGGAAGGTTGAAGATCTACGACGCGATTCGCCTGATTGTGGCCACGGCCGGCTCCTGGGCTCCCAGCACCTCGGCCTTGATCTCTTCCCGCTGCAGACGGGCGAGGCGGCGGGCTTCCATGGCCATGCCCATCTGGCGCATGCCGAGGATCACCGAAAACTCGAGCGCCACGAGCGCGATGCCCAGGGTGGTCTGGCCGGTGACGGCGACCACCAGGGCGAGCGCGCAGAAGGAGAGGACCACGGCGTAGATCACGCCGACGATCCGGGAGCGCTTGCCGCCGAAGTGGGCGAGCAGGTGGTGGAGGTGGTTCCGGTCCGCGTGGAACATGCGCAGGAACCGGGTGGCGAACGGCCCCTGGGGACGGTCCAGGAAGCGGACGGTCATCACGAGCAGGGTGTCCATCACCGGCACGCCCAGGGCGAGGATGGGGACGAGGATCGCCACGGCCGCCGGCGCCTTGAGCGAGGAGTGCACAGTCATGGCGGCCAGGAGAAAGCCCAGGGTGAGCGAGCCCGAGTCGCCCATGAAGATGCGGGCGGGCTCCCAGTTGTGCCGCAGAAAGCCCAGGCAGGAGCCGGCGACCGCGGCCATCAGGATGACGGTGCCGGGGTTGCCCTGGAGGATGGCGTAGCCGAGGAGGCTCGCCGAGATGATGGTGACGACGCCGCCGGCCAGGCCGTCCAGCCCGTCGATCAGGTTGATGGCGTTGGTGACCCCCACGATCCAGATGATCGAGACCAGGGGACCGAAGAGCCCGAGGTCGATCTCGCCGATCCCCGGGAGGCGCATCACCTCGAAGCTCCAGCCGATCCGCACGAGGAGCCAGGCGGCCACGATCTGGAAGAGGAACTTCTTGGCGGCCGAGACCCCGTAGAAATCGTCGATGACGCCGGCGAGAAACACGAGGCCGGTGCCGAAGGCCAGGGCGAAGAGCTCGTCCCGGCCGATGGCCGCGCCCCAGTGCGTCCAGCCGGAGACGGCCGCGACGCCTGCGCCGAGCGCGATTCCCAGGGCGATCGCGACCCCGCCCAGGCGGGGGACGGAGCCGTTCTGGAGCTTCCGGCCTCCGGGATGGTCGAGGGCGCGCAGAGCGATGGCCAGCCGGGTGACAGGAGGCACCAGGAGGCTGGTGGAAAGGGCAGCCACGAAGGCTGCGCCGAGGGCGTACAGCAGGATCTGATCCATGCAGTGATTCCCCGATCCAGCCGGCGCCCGGACCGGCACGCCGAAAACTGCGAACTGTGATCGATAGTTAGACGGCGATACTACAGGAATTTCCCGGAGTTTGCACCCGCAGCGTCCGCGATCGCCTCGAGCGCCTGCGCGACGCCCGCGGCATCCCCCACGTCCACGCGCCGGTAGCGGTCCGCCGGGAGGCCCCGGGAACCGAGGAGGTGGACGTCGGAGCGGGGGCTGCCGACGAAGAGGACCTGCCTTCCCGAGGCGATGCAGCCGTAGACCTTGGAGGGGAGGACGTAGCCCACGAACTCGTCGCGCAGCGTGATCAGGTGGGCCTCCGGGGTGACGAGGAGGCGCGGAACCAGCTCCAGGGGGAGCGGCCGGCCGCGGTGGACGGGCAAGCCCTCCCGCCGGAGGATCTCCTCGACCCGGTCGGCCTTCGCCCCGGTCGCGTTGAGCCAGAGCCCTACCCGGCCCGACCCCTCGCGGTGGTGCCGGCGGTAGCCCTCGACGAACGTCTCGTGATCGTGGGCCACGCCCAGGTTTCCGGAGTAGAGGAGGAGGACCCGGCCGGCCAGCTCCCCGGGAGGATCGAGGGGCAGGGTCCCCGGAGGGACCGGCAGGGGCGAGGCGTCGCGGACGAGGTCGATCCGCTCGGGCGGGATGCCGATTTCGCGAAGCCGGGCCCGCTGATCCTCCCCCAGCACCTCGAAGCGGTGGACGCGGCGGCGCAGGAACACGGTCCACCGGTGGAAGAGCCGGAGCGGCAGGGGCGAGCGCCCGAGCTCGGCCATCAGGCACTCCGGGTGGAAGTCGGTGATCCGGTAGGTGAGGCGCTTGCCCAGAAAGAGGTTCAAGGGCACGAGGAGATGGATCATGAACGGCGGGCTGCCGGTGAAGACGATCTCGTCCGCCTGCCGGATCTCGCGCCGGACGGCCCGCAGGATCTGCAGGTTGGTGCGCAACGTCCACAGCGCCCGGGCCCGGAAATTGGCGCGATCGTAGACGGCAGCCCGGAGGCGGACGATCCGGAGGAGCCCCGCGCCGTGCCGCTCTTCCTCGACCGAAGAGGCGGTTGAGGAGAGGCCGGCCAAGGTCACGTCCTCCCCCCGGGCGGCGAGCTCGCGGGCAGCGATCAGGGCGTACTGGCCCACGGCCCCGAACTCGGGGGGGAGCCAGTCGCAGAGGTAGACGAGGCGGTGCATGGGCTACTGGTAATTTTCCGCACAGTAGCGCAGAACGGTCCGCCGGCCCGCGAGCTTGTCGGCGAGCGCCGCGCGGTCTTCAAAGAGGAGCCTTCCAGCCAAAGCAAGGAGAAGGTATTCCGCGCGCAGGCGGGCGAGCACCAGGGCCCGGACGAGCCGGGGGTGGCGGATTTTGCCGAGCTTCCGGAGCAGGAGCCAGCGGGTCTTGTAGAAGCGCAGCACCCGCGCGCTCGTCGATTGCGGCGTGCCGCCCCCGCGGTGAAAGGCGACGAGGTCCGGCGCCTGGATCACCCGCCAGCCGGCGCGGCGGGCGCGCATGCAGAGGTCGTGGTCGAGGTCGAGCCAGTCGAACGCTTCGTCGAAACCGCCGAGCTCCCGGAAGGCTTCGAGGCGCAGGGCCATGGCGCAGGTGAAGACGTTCTGCGGGCCCCGGCCGGGGAAGAGGCGAAGCCACAGGGCGTGGAGCCGCTGGCCGAGGACGAGGCTCGCCGCGTCGGGCTCGGTTTCAGACGAGGCGGTGGGGTGCCCCGCCTCGTCCACCGTGACGAAGCCGACGATCGCGAGCTGCGGGTCGTCCGCGAAGAGCTGGCAAAGGCGGCCGGCGAACGGTCCCAGCGGCCAGGCGTCCGAGTCGAAGAGGACGGCCAGGTCGGTCCCCACGGCCCGCAGGCCGCGGTTCAGCGAGCGGACGAGCCCCAGGTTTTCGGGATTGGCGAGGACCTCGGCGTCCAGGCCCAGGGGCGGAGGCGTGGCCGAGGCGTCGTCCACCACGAGGACGCGGTCGGCGCCCGCACCGTGGGTCCGGACGTTTTCCACGCCACGGACGACGAGGTCCCAGGTGTTGTAGTTGGTGACGACGACGCCCAGGGAGGGAGAGGTCATCGCCGGAGGCCGAAGCGGACGAGAAAGAGGGGGCGCAGAATGGAGTACCAGCTTTTGAACGGCACCATCTTGGTGTTCTTCTTCATCTCGCGGTGATAGATCTTGCGTACCGGGGCCTCCCCTACCTTGAAGCCGAGCTGGACGATCCGGATGAAGAGGTAGGGCTCGAGCTCGTACTGGATCAGCCACTCCTGCCAGAGGTCGATCTTCGGGTTGTCCAGGAGAGATGCCTTGAAGACGCGGAAGCCGTTCGTGGCATCGGTCGCGGGGAAGCCGAAGAGAGTGCGGAACAGGAAGGAGTAGATCCGGGTCAGGTACGAGCGGGAGACGGTCATGTTGACCCGCGTGCCCCCCTCCATCCAGCGTGAGCCGTGGACGTAGTCGAGGCCTCCGTCGATCAGGCGGTCGACCACGTGGGGGATGTCCGCGGGATCGTCCTGGTTGTCCCCGGCGAGCTCCACCACGAGATCGAAACCTTTTCTCCGGGCATAGACATAGCCCGACCGGTAGCCGCCGCCGGCCCCGAGGTTCCGGGGGTGGGAGATCACCACGGCGCCCGCCTCCCGGGCCTCCTCGGCCGTGCCGTCGACCGACCCGTTGTCGACGACGCAGACGGTGTCGACGACGTCGCGCGGCACGGCGCGCACGCCCGGCCCCACCTTGCCCGCCTCGTTCCACGAGGCCATGACCACGCAGAGAGAGAGCCCCCGGTAGCGCACGCGGCGCTCCGGGTCCGTGGCCGGCGCCTGGTCGATCAGGGCGAGGATCTGCTCTTTGGGGAGATCCTTCACGACGGCGGCTCCGTGAAGCGGGAGGCGGTCCCGGCCAGCGAGGCGGCCGGCTTCTCTTCGCCGCCCACGAGGACGGTCCGCACGAGGACCGAGCCGTCGCCGCAGCTCACGGCGAGGGTGCCGTCGCCGCGAAGCTTGAACGTACCCGGAGGGGTGCCGGGCGGCTCGGGGTCGATCTCCACCGGGGCCCGGAGCTGCACCTCCATCCCCTCGATCCACGTCTTCGCGGCGGGGAAGGGGGGAAAGGTAAAGGCGCGGAGGAAGCGATCGGCCCAGGCCGTGCCTCGACTCCAGTCGATCACGCCGTCGTGTGGGAGCCGCTTCGGGTAGTACGACGCCCGGGCGGAGTCCTGGGGGATACGCCGCGGGGCGGCCAGCTTGCGCATCCAGGGGATCTGGCGCACGAAGAGCTCCTTGCCGGCCTCCACGAGCTTGCCGTAGAGCGTCTCGTCCGTCTCACCGGGAGCCAGGGGGACGAGGGTCTGGTCGATCAAGTCGCCCGAGTCGATCCCCGGATCGATGCAGTGGAAGGTGACCCCTGCGGGCTCGTCGTCCAGGATCGCCCACTTGGTGGGGAAGCACCCCCGCAGGCGCGGCAGCGGCCCGAAGTGCAGGTTGTAGGCGCCATGGCGGGGGACAGAGAGGAGCGCGGGCTTGAGGATCCGGTCGTACTGGATCGAGAGGAGCAGGTCCGGGGCCAGGCTCCGCGCTTCGGCCACGAACCCGGGATCGGAGGGGTTCGTCGCCGTGAAGAGATGGAGCCCGGCGAGCCGCGCCGTAGTAAAGACCGACGAGCTCGCCTCGGGCCGCTCCGTCCGGTCGCTCGCGCGGCAGAGCACCCCCACGACGTCGAACCCGGCGTCCAGGATCTGCTCCAGGCAGAAGCAGCCGATTCCGCCGTAGCCCAGGTAGAGCACGCGCGGCTTCACGCGACGGCCCTCCGCAGGGCGTCCGCCACCCGCTCCTGCTGGTCCGCGGTCAGGTGCGGGTGGAGGGGGAGGGAGAGGATCTCGCCCGCCGCTTTCTCGGCCACGGGGAAGTCGCCGGGTTTGTAGCCCAGCTCCTTCAGAGCGCCGTGGAGGTGGAGCGGCGTGGGGTAGTGGATGCCGGCGCCGATCCCCTCGGCCTGGAGGCGGGCGAGGACCTCGTCCCGCTTCGGGACCCGCACGACGTAGAGGTGCCAGATGTGCTCGTTTCCTGGAAGCGTCCGCGGCAGCTCGACGCCGGGGAGGCCGGCGAGGAGCTCTCCGTAGCGCTCCGCGGCCCGGCGGCGGGCCTCGTTCCAGGCTTCGAGGCGCTTGAGCTTGGCCGTGAGGACCACGGCCTGGAGGGTGTCGAGCCGCGAGTTGAAGCCCAGCTCCGGGTGGTGGTACTTGGTCTCGCTCCCCCAGTTGCGCAGGCGGCGCAGGCGCCCGGCCATCTCGTCCGACGACGTGAGGATGGCGCCGGCGTCGCCGTAGGCGCCCAGGTTCTTGCCGGGATAGAAGCTCGTGGCCGCGGCGATCCCGAAGCTCCCGGCCGCCTTCCCGTGCCGGCGCGCGCCCTGGGCCTGGGCCGCGTCCTCCAGCAGGTGGAGACCGCGGGCGGCGGCGATCGCTCCGAAGGCTTCCATGTCGGCGGTCTGGCCGAAGAGGTGGACGGGGAGGAGGGCGCGGGTCCGGGGTGTGATGGCGGCCTCGGTCTTTTCCGGGTCCATCAGGAAGAATCCGTCGCAGTCCACGAGCACGGGCCGGGCCCCGGCGCGCATCACCCCGAGCGCCGTGGCGATGAAGGTGTTGGCCGGCACCAGCACCTCGTCGCCGGGGCCGAGATTCAGGGCGCGCACGGCGAGCTCCAGGGCATCCGTGCCGTTGCCCACGCCGATGCAGTGGGGCACGCCGCAGAAGCGGGCGAACTCGGCTTCGAACGCCGCCACGTCGGGGCCGAGGATGAAGGCGGTCGTGCCCATCACGCGGGCGAGGCCGGTGGCGACCTCGTCGGCCACCTCCTCGTGCTGGGCTTTCAGGTCGACCAGAGGGATGCTCATACCGCCTCCCTCCGCCCGTCCTGGGCCATCGAGCGCGTCAAGGCGGCGAGCACGCGCACGGCGTCGGCGCCGCTCCGTCCGTCCGCGATCGGACGGGCGCCGGAAGCGATGCACTCCAGGAAGTGGTCGCACTCCGTTTTCAAGGGCTCGTTGGTGGGCACCCGGGGGATGACGATGTCGCCCTCCCGGATGCTCGTCCGGAACGAGGCAAAGGTGTCGATGAAGCCGGGAGACCGCTGATCGGTGACCCGCTTGTCATAGAGGCGGACGGGCTCGGAGAGGTTCATGTCGTCGAAGGTCAGCATGCCTTTCTCGCCTACGATCGTGATGTCCCGGACCTTCCTCGGAGAAAGCCAGGAGACGTGGAGGTTGGCCATGACGCCGTTCGGGTACCAGAGGTTCGCGAACACGGCGTCCTCGATGCCGTCGTTGATCCAGGAGCCGCCGTGAGCCGCGGCGTGGGTAGGGGCGGACCCCATCCAGGCGTTGGCGATCGAGACGTCGTGGGCGGCCAGGTCCCAGGCGGCGTTCACGTCCGAGCGGATGGGCCCCAGGTTCGTCCGCACCATCGAGAAGTAGAAGACCTGGCCGAGCCGGCCGTCCGTGAGGTACTCCCCGACCCGCCGGATCGCCGCGTTGAACAGGAAGACGTGCCCCACCATGAGCACGCGGCCGCCCGTCTCGGCCAGCGCGCACAGCTCCTCGGCCTCGGACACCGAGGTGGCGACCGGCTTTTCGACGAGCACGTGCTTGCCGGCCTTCAAGGCGGCAGAGGCGAAGGCGTAATGGGTGACCGTGGGGGTCGCGATCACCACGGCGTCCACGCCCGGGTCGATCAGGGCGGCCTCCGGATCGGCCGACACGGAGACATCCGGATAGCGATTCTTCGTGAGCGCCAGGCGCTGGGGATCGCGGTCGATCACCCACGCCACCTCGCTCGCCTGGTGGTTGTGGAAATTGCGGATCAGGTTGGGGCCCCAGTGGCCCGCGCCGAGCACGGCGATGCGCTGAAGAGGGAACGTCAAGGGACCTCCAAATCACTGAAATAGATCGCGACAGTAGCATGGGCGGGCTCGGGAGCGGATTGCCAGGACTTCGCCTGAGGGAAGCGGGCCTGAAGCTTTTCGAGCGTTCCGTCCCCGGTGAGGCTCTTCGAGATCACCAGCACGACCCGCAGCGGACGAGAGGAGACCAGGGGGGTCTCGCCGCGAAGGTCTGCCGCCTCCAGGTAGCGCGCACCGAGGGGGGCGAAGAAGGTGGCGACCGGCAAGGTCCGCTGGGGGATCTCCAGCCAGAGGAGGAAGGCCGAGCCCCACCCTGGAGGTCCGGAGAGCACGATCAGGTCCTCGGGCGAGCGCAGGACGGACCCCAGGGCGGCCTCGACCGCAGGCACGTCCCGCGATGAGATCTCGGGGAGGAAGAGACCGGTCTCGGAGGCTTTGTAGGGAACCGCCAGCCGGTCGGCGATGTCGTTTCTCGCGAAGCTCCCCGCCACGAACGCGAGTGGCGCGGCAAAGAACAACGCCAGGAGCCCGGCCGCCAGGGGGCGCTCCCAGGACCGGAGCGGCCGGCCGGGCGCCGGGAGCCACCCCGCGACAGCCAGCAGCGAGACCAGAGGGAGGAAGCCCGCGGAGAGGCGTGCTTCGTGGCCCAGGTAGTTGTACCCCACGGCGACCGAAAGCCCGAGGAGGGCCAGGTAGAAGCCCGCGAGCGCCGTGACCGCGAGCGCCCCCTCCGGGCCGGGGCGCCGCCGCAGAGCCCGCACAAGGCCCCCGAGGAGCGCCACTGTCGCCGGGAGGCCGAAGAGCGCTTTGGCCCGCAACCGGCCCGCCGCGTCGAGCCCCCGGAACCAGGGGATGCGGGCGTCGCTGAACTGCGTCAGATGGGTGATCCAGAGGTCGTTCTGGAACAGCGAAAGGCCCGGAGATCCCGCGAGGGAGACCGCGAGCAGGATCGGCCGGACCTCCGAGGAGCCATCGACCTCCCAGGCCGAGCGGGTGCCGGTGGCGCTTTCGGTCAGGCTCTCGGACTGCCGCAGGTTCCACAGGAAGAGGGCGAGGACCGGCAGGGCGAACCCCAGCCCCAGGGCCGCGAGGCGGCCCGCCCGGAGACGGAAGGGCAGATCCCGGGGGAGCGCTGCCCGCGCCGCGAGGAACGCGGCGAATGCCAGGGCCGCGAGGAACAGGGAGTAGCGGACCGCGTAGGAGGCTCCCAGGGCAAGACCGCCGAAGAAGAGGGGAGCCGGCCGGGGCGCCAGGCGCAGAACCAGGAGCGCGAGCCACGGCCCCGCTGCGTAGGCCAGGAGGTCCGCCGTGCGCAGCGAGGCCGCGCCGCCGATCGTCAACGCGTACCCCGCGAGCGAGAGGGCGAAGAGCAGGAGGACGCTCCTCGGCAGCTCCAGGCCGCGGGCGATCCGCAGCCAGCCCGCCGAGCCGGCGAGGAAGAGAAGCAGGCTCGTGAGGCGCAGCGCCGTGGCGAGCGGCAGGCCCGCGGCGATCGCGGGCGCGTAGAGGAACGGAAACCCGGGCGGCCACCAGTTGCTCCACAGGAGCGTGTCGCGGCCGAGGTCCTCCGGATCGGGCAGGAGGAGCGTGCCGGGCGAAGGAGACTCGCCGCGCGCCCACTGCTGCGCGGACCGGAGCTGGAACCCGGTGTCGGTGTCGAGCCGGTAGGGGACCAGGGCCCCGGCCGCGTACACGGCGAGCGTCAGGGCCAGGAAGACGAGCGCGGGGAGGCGGTCCCGGCTCACGATTCCGCGGCCTCCCCCCAGATCCGCGCCCGCTCCGCGGCCCGGGACCGCCAGGAGAGGCCGGAGACCGAGGCGCGGGCGTTGCGCCCTGCGCGGCGGGCGGTTTCCGGTTCCGTCGCGGCGATCACCGCCGTGACGAAGCCGTCCACGTCCCTGGCTTCGGCGAGAAACCCGTTCTCTTCCGGCTCGATCAGGTCCGCGGCATGGCCTGTTCGGGTCGTGACAGGGACGAGCCCGCCGGCCATGGCTTCGAGGAGAGCGAGGCTCGATCCCTCGGCCGGCGACGGGAAGAGGAAGACGCCGTGCCCGAGGAGGAGCCCCGGCAGCTCTCCGCGGCTGAAGCGGGGCACCACCGCGATCCGCTTCCGGTCGGCGGGGTCGAACCCGGCGAGCACCGTCTCCTCGGTCTCTCCGGTGCCCGCGCAGGTCAGCCGGAAGCGGGAGTCCCGCGGGAAGACGCGGCGGACGATCTCCGGCAGGAGGTCTGCCCCCTTGGCCGGCGACCAGGAGCCCACGAAGAGGAGGCGGAAGCCGCGGTCCGGTGGCCCGTCCGGTTCGGGGAGACGCAGCAGCTCCTCGGGCAGGCCGTTGGGGAGCACGTGGATCTTCCCGGGGGAAAGCCCGAGCCTTTCCACGGCGTACCGGGCGTCCTCCTGATTCAAGAGGAAGACGGCGCCGGCTGCCCGCAGGTCCCGCGCCACCTCCGCCAGCCGCCAGCGGAAGTGGTAGAGCCGGGTCGGCAATCCCGGCGGTTTCCCCTCTTGCAGGAGGCGGGCGAGGTCCGCCTCGGCCCTCCGGTGCTCCAGGCCATGGGTGCGGATCGAGAGGAGCGGGCGGTCCCCCGAGAGGAGCGGGAAGAGGAGACGGATCACCCAGGCGTCTCCGGCCGTGGATTCGATCACGTCGTAGCGCCTCTCCGGATGGCGGCGCAGAAACGCCACGGCTGCGGCCCAGGGGAAGAGGAGCTGGCGCCACGTAGCCCGGACCGCTCCGGGGAGCACGTCGCCATAGAACAGGAGGTCCACCTCGTGCCCGAGCTCCCGGAGAGCCGCGGCGAGCGCGGTATCGGCCAGGGGGGCGCCACCCGGGATGTCCCGGCCGTGGTGGGAGAGGAGGAGGACCCGGCGATGGCTCATGGCGCGGGGAGCAGGGGCTCCACCTCCCGGGCGATCCGGGTGCCGGCGAGACGGCAGCCCTGCTCGTTCCAGTGGACGTCGACGGGGATGTACAGGCGGATCCAGTCCGGGTCCTTCTGGAACACGGGGACGAGGTCGAGGACGGGGAGGCCCCGCTCGCGGCAGAACCGGCTCATCCGGGTCTGGTACTCGGTGACGACGGGGGCCGGCCGCGTTCCCAAGACGAGCTCCCGGTCCGCGTAGAACTCCTGGAAGGTCTGGCGGAGGACGGCGTAGGCGGCGGGGTCCTCCCGCGTGTAGAGCATCTGGGGCCAGGGGTAGAGGACGACCAGGAGCCGCGCGCCGTTCGCGGAGGCGAGCCGCTCCAGGCGTTCGAGGTTCGCAAAGCTCGAGCGGAACCCCTCGTTCACCCACCCCTCGAGGCTTCGCCGATGGCCGGTCCAGTTCGACCGCAGAGACCGGAAGGCGAGGGGAGGCATCGTCAGGATCCGCTCCGGGGGGATCGGGGGGCCGTCCGGACGGAGATCCGGGAGGGCCTCTCCCGCGGCCGGAGCGGCCATGGCGCCCGGCGTGGCGATCCCGCCCTGGAGACGGAGCGAGAGCGTCCGCACCAGGGCGGACCGGTTGTAGATCCCGCGCGCCAGGGGGTGGTTCCTCCAGCCCCGGAGCCGCAAAGGCTCGCCCGTCTCCGAGAATTCGTAGCGCGCGGAGTAAAGGATCTCGTCCTGCACGTCCGAGAGGTCGAAGAGGACGACGACCACGTCCGCGTGGTAGCCCTCCTCGAAGAACCGCTGGAGCCGCTTGAATTCGAGGAGCGGGGAGTACGACGCTCGTCCGCCGTTCAAGACCTGGACCCGGCGCCCGGCCGCCTGGAGAGAGCGCTCGACGACGGCCGGAACCGTGTGCTCGTGGGCGACCCCCAGCCCCTCGGTGAAGGAGTCCCCCAGGAATACGACCCGGGGCCGGTCCGGCCGCTTTTCGACCCCCCTGCCAGGGCCGCCGTCCTTCCAGCCCAGGGAGTTGGTGTAGAAGCGGATGGTCCGGCCGGCGTTCTTCTGCTCGTAGTCGAGGAGGGGCCGGTAGGAGTGGTCTTCCCGGGAATCCACGACCATGCGGAACCCCTCGCCGTACGTGCGCCGCGCCACGAGCTCGGCCGCCCCCAGGGCGGCGAGCGAGGAGAGGAGGACGGTCGCGAGCTTGAGATGAAGCGGCTTCATGAGCGGGAGAGCACCACGTCGCCCAGCACGAGGCGGTCCATGCGGGTGCGCAGGAAGCAGTCGAGCGCCTCGGCCGGGGTGTTGACGATCGGCTCGTTTTCGTTGAACGAGGTGTTCAAGACGATGGGCACCCCCGTCCGCCGCTCGAAGGCGGAGATGAGCTTCCAGTACCGGGGGTTCGCCCGCTGCGACACGGTCTGCAGCCTCCCCGTGCCGTCCGCGTGGGTGACCGCGGGGATCTCTGGCCGCTTCTCGGGGCGGATGGGGTAGACCTTGATCATGAACGGGTCGGGGTAGGAGATCGTGAACCAGTCGCCCGTCCGCTCTTCGAGGATGGAGGGGGCGAACGGGCGGAACGACTCCCGGCGCTTGATCTTCAGGTTCAGGACGTCCTTCATGTCCCCCCGCCGGGGATCGGCGAGGATCGAGCGGTTGCCGAGCGCCCGGGGCCCCCACTCGGAGCGCCCCTGGTACCAGCCGACGACGCCGCCGTTTTCGATCGCCTCGGCCGTCTCGTCTGCCAGGCGCTCCTCGTCGCGCACGGTCTCGACCCGGACCTCCGGGGGGAGGACGGCGGCGGCGATCGCCCGGCGGACCTCCTCCTCGCTGTAGGCCGGCCCCCAGTAGGAGTGCTCCATCACGAACCCGTTCCGGGGCTCACCCAGGACGGAGTGGTGGACGTAGAGGGCCGCCCCGAGCGAGGTCCCGGCGTCGCCTGCCGCGGACTGGATGTAGACGTCCTCGATGTCCGTCCGCTCGAAAAGGCGGCCGTTGGCGAGCGAGTTCATGGCGCAGCCGCCCGCGAGCGCCAGGCTCTTCATCCCCGTCCGTTTCTGGAGGGCCCGGACGAGGGCGAAGAAGCGGTCCTCGTAGACTTTCTGGAGCGAGGCGGCCAGATCCTTGTGGCGCTGGGTGAGATCGTCCCCGGGACGCCGTTCCGGTCCCAGCAGCTCCGCCAGAGCCTTCGTGTAGACCGTTCCCAGGGACGGCTCGCCGTCCTCCCAGGTCATGTCCACCCCTTCCGAGAGGTGGCGGAAGTAGCGGAGGTCCAGGCGGAACGTGCCATCCGGCCGCGCGGGCACGACCTGGGAGAGCTTCGCCGCGAAGGAGGGCTCGCCGTAGGCCGCGAGACCCATCACCTTGTACTCGTCCCCAAAACCGGGGAAGCCCAGGAACTGGGTGATGGCCGTGTAGAAGAGGCCCAGCGAGTGGGGGAAATGGACGCGGTCCAGGACCTCGATCCGGCTTCCGCGGCCCACGGCCATCATCGTCGAGACGAAGTCGCCGAAGCCGTCGACCGTCAAGCACATCGCCTCCTCGAACGGCGAGCAGAAGAAGGCGGACGCCACGTGGGCCAGGTGGTGCTCGACCGCGTGGAGGGGCGGCGCCGTTCCGCCGAAGGCCGCGGCGATCCGCTCTTCGAGGGAGGCGACCTGCCGGAGGTTTTTCGCGCGCCCCAGGGCGCGGCGAAGGCTCTTCGGATGGGTGAGGGCGAGGGCGGCCTTCCGGAGCAGGTAGGCGCGCGGCTGGCGGGCCACGGCCAGGGCGGAGACGGCGCCGAGATCGCCCCCCGCCTCGTCCAGGCAGAAGCGGAGCGCCTGCTCGGGGAAGCCCGCCCAGTGCTTGATCCGGCGGAAGCGCTCCTCCTCGACGCCGGCCACGAACCGGCCGTCCACCACGGCCGCAGCCGAGGCGTCCGCGTGGTAGGCGCTAAGCCCCAGGACCCGGGTCATCGGAAGCAGGCTCCTTCAAGAGCTCCTCCAGGCGCGCGTCGACGATCAGGCGGAACCAGAAGGCCTGGAGGAAGTGGAAAAGAAAGCCGGTCTTGCCGTCCAGGATGCCTAGCAGGACGAAGTACCGGTAGACGAAGTAGAGGACCGGCCGCACGTAGAGCGGCAGCCGGTAGTAGCGGTCTT
Source organism: Thermoanaerobaculia bacterium (assembly GCA_035278895.1). Classification (GTDB taxonomy): domain Bacteria; phylum Acidobacteriota; class Thermoanaerobaculia; order Multivoradales; family UBA5704; genus DATARR01. Next base: position 16,082 of record DATEIO010000009.1, read on the forward strand.
TCAACCAAAGAATCCTCTCGTCGGGCGTGCCGAAGAATCGAGGTGTGGCCTTCCACGGGATGTGGCGGCGGCGCCTCACGAGCTCTTCCTCTGCGAAGGCCTCAGCATAGCGGAGATGCTTCTGAAGATAAAACTGGATCGAGTCCTCTTTCCGGTTCCACTCTTCGAGCGAGGCTTTGAGGCGCCCCACGGGGCCGCGCACGTAGACGCGGGTGTCCTGCTCCACGGGATCGAGCTCGGCGCGGCTCCTCCGGAACAGTTTGAGCAGGACCTTGCTCCCGTAGCCGCCGAAGCGCAAAGGCTTGCCGCGGAAGATCTGGCGGCGGCGGATGTAGAAGCCGTCCTCGTGGACCGCCTCGGGCCGGGAGAGGAGGGCCTTGAGCTCCTCTGCGAGCGCCGGAGTCACGGCCTGGTCGGCCTCCAGGATGAGCACCCAGTCGTTTTCGATCGGCAGGTGGTCGAGCCCCCACTGGAAGATCCAGGGGATGATCCGCGAGTGGTCGTAGGCGAGGGTGTGGACCTCTGCGTAGCGGCTCGCGATCTCGACGGTCTTGTCGGTGCTTTCGGAGTCGAGCACGAAGACCTGGCTCGCGAGCCCCTGGACGCTCAAGAGGCAGCGCTCCACGTTCGCCTCTTCGTTTCGGGTGGTGACGAGGACGGAGAGAGGGATCATGGGATTCGGGAGGCCGCCTCCAGAAGGTGGGTCCAGGTGGCGTTGTAGTCCCACCGGGAGAGGATGTCCGCGCTCCGCGCCCGGACGCGTTCGGGTTCCAGAGCGAGCGCCTCCTCCACGCGGACGGCGAGGCCGGCTTCGTCTCCCGCTTCATAGGGGAAGCCGTTCTCGCCGGGAGCGATCAGGTCGACGCCCGCGCCCACGCGGGAGGAGGCGACGACGGGGAGGCCGCAGGCGAGGGCTTCCTGGACGGAGACCCCCCAGCGCTCTTCCCGGGCGGGGTGGACGAAGAGGTCCGCCGCCGCGTAGAGGGCGGGCAGCTCGGGGTAGGGCACGTAGCCGGGGAAGCGCACACGAGGGCCCGCCTCGCGCTCCAGGGCGGCACGCTCCGGGCCGTCTCCGGCGAGCACGAGCCAGACGTCCTCGCCCCGGCGGGCGTGCAGGAGGTCCCAGGGTGCCTCCCGCGCGCTGAGCTTGGCCAGGGAGAGAACCACCCGGGCGTCGCGCGGGACGCCCAGCCGGTCGCGGACGGCCTGGCGCTCCTCCTGCGAAAGCGCGGAACGGGAGCGGAAATCCTCGACGTCTACGGCGTAGGGGAAGAGCCCCGTGCGCTCCGGGGGGACGCCCTGGGCGCGGAGGTAGTCGAGCGTCAGGCTCCCCACGCCCAGGAAGAGGTCATACAGGCCGCGCATCCAGGTCGCGAAGAAGACCCGCTTGGCGAGGTCGCGCGCCGGGGAGCCGCCCCAGAGGACCGAGTCGAGCCGCAGGGCGGTCGCCACGCCGGCCCGCTTCGCGCGTACGGCCGCTTCGAGGTAGATCCGCCGCGTGTAGCCGTTGACGATCAGGAGGTCGCACCCGTCCTTCCGCAGCCGCTCCCCGAGCCCCCGGCGTGGGCAGACCTCCCACGGGTAGCCGCCCAGGAGGTCGATCCCCCAGGAGACCGTCCGCCCCAGCTCCGGGTCGTGCACCGGCTCGGCCAGGTCCGGAGCGGTGTAGAGCACGCGCAGCTCGTTTTCCGGATCGCGAGCGGCGAAGCGGTAGAACGGGGCCTCGAACTGGGTCGGGCGCTCGACGAGGAACGCGATCCTCACCGCAGCACCCCCCGGTACCTCTCTTCCATCGCCTCCGCCACCGCGGCCCAGGAGAAGCGCTCCGCGGCCTGCCTCCCGCGGCGGCCCATCTCCTCTCGCCGGTCCGGGGAGGCGAGAAGATCCGCGAGCGCCGGTCCGAGCCGGTCGCCATCCTCTACGATCCCGGCGCCGGCCTCCCGGACCGTCGAGGCGAGCCCCACCTCCGGGGTAACGGCGACGGGGCAGCCAGCGGCCATGGCTTCGAGCACGGCGTTGCCGAAGTTCTCCGAGCGGGAGGGAAGGACGAAGAGGGCGGCGCGGGCCAGGAGCGCGGCCTTCTCGTCCCCCCCGACCGGTCCCAGGAACAGGATCCGGTCGGCTACTCCTGCGGATCTGGCCAGCCTTTCCAGCTCCGGCCGGAGCCTCTCCTCGTCGTTGCCCGCGATCTTCAGGATGGTGCCGGGGACGTGGGCGAGCGCCGGGATCAGGCGGTCGAGCCCCTTCTTCCAGCTCACCCTGCCCAGGAAGAGGAGGAAGGGCTCGCGGGGGAGGGAGGCCGGTTCGGGGAGGTCCACCCCGTTCGGCACCACGAAGACCCGCGGCAGGAGGAGATCGAGCCGGGCGGCCTCCCGGGCTTCGAGGCCGCTCGTGGCGTGGAGGGCGGAGGCCCTTTCCAGGGTGCGCCGCTCGGCGAGGAGCATCCATGCCGCCTTGCGCAGCCGCCCCCGCTCCGCCATCAGCTCCGGCACCAGCATGCCCCGCGGGGAGACCACGTAGGGGACCCCGGCCCGCTCCGCCGCCCGCGCCGCGGCCGACGTGGGCCAGAGGAAGACCGATTGGAGATGGACGATGTCGAACCTCGCCACGGACTCCCGGAGCGCCGCTCCCAGCTCGGGAGACCAGTACGGCCGCGCGAGGCGGACGGGGAAGTAGCGGACCGCGACGCCGTCCCGGTCCACCGGCTCCCCGAGGGGGACGTCCAGACGGCCGTCTCCATGCACGTCCGTCGTGTAGACCGCCACCTCGTGCCCCCGCTCCGCCAGGGCCTTGCACAGGCCGTGGACCGCGAGGATCGGCCCGCCGTGGCGCCAGGCCGGGAGGTAGGTGGGAACCACGTGGAGGATCTTCACGCGAGAAGCCTCCGGAGCAGCTCCGCGAGCCGCCGGTGGTAGGCGGGCCAGGCCGCCTCCTCCGCGGCCAGGCGGCAGGCCGGCCGCAGGGCGCGGAGGGCCTCGGGGTTGGCGGCGCACCAGAGCATCCGGCCGGAGAGAGCGCCGGCGTCCTCCACGGGGACGATCCAGCCCGTCTTCCCCTCGGCCACCAGGTCCTTCGACCCGACCATCTCCGAGAGAAGCACCGGGGTGCCGGAGGCGAGGGCCTCAGCCACCACCATCCCGTAGGAGTCGTTCCTGGAGGGGAGGACGAGGCAGTCCGCCCGGCGCAGCTCCGCCGCGAGCTCCCGCTGGGGGACCGGCCCCACGAAGGTGATCCGGTCCGAGCGGCCGTCCAGGAGATGCCCGAGATCGCCTTTGGAGCCCACGATGCGCAGCCGCGCCTCCGGTTGTCCGGTAAGGACGCGGTCGAACGCCGCGAGCAGCAGGTCGAACCCCTTGCGGCGGATCGTGGCCCCGGAGAAGAGGAAGGTCACGGGCCCCGTCCCCCCTTCCCCGGGCGTGAACAGCTCCGTGTCCGCCCCCAGGCTCACGGCGTGGACCTTCCCTGCCGGCACCCCTGCCTCTACGTAGGTCTGCCGCGCCAGCTCCGACACGGCGAGAACGTGATCGGCGAGCGCGATCTCCTCGTCCTTGAGGTCCGTGATCCGTCCGTGAAGGTCCTGCGGGTCGGCCGTGCCGTGCAGCCGGTCCTGGGCGATATGGTGAATCGAAGGGGCGTCCAGGATCGCCGCGATCCCCAGCCTTCGGGCCACGCGGAAGGTTTCGAGGGCCGAGATCTCGCAGGCGATCACGGCGTCCGGCCGGAGGCGGGCGAGGCCGCGGGCGGCCCAGCGGTCGAACAGGCGGCAGGCCGCGAAATCTGGCCAGGGTCCGAACCGGCGCAGGGCGGGAGTCCAGGGAAACCAGCGCGCCCGCGCCGGATCGAGGGGGATGGGCGCGTAGCGCGCGAATTTCGACCGCAGGGCCGCGGGCACCCGCGCCGCCTGCTCCGCTACCGCGGGCACGCCCGACCAGTAGCCGGCCAGCATCCCGGCGCTTTCCAGGGCGAGCGCCGCCTGATGCGAGTGCTGCCGGCCGGGGTGGGTCACCAGGATCTTCACGCCGGGGTCGTCGCGGGCTCGGGCATCCGCGTCACCGGAGCCGGAGGCGCCGCCTGGGCAGCGCGCTGGGCCGCCGCGGTGCGAGCGATCTCGCGGTCCAGCCGGACGGTGAGCAACAGGAGGCCGGTGTAGAACCAGTAGAAGACGTCCGAGGTCACGTCGAACACCGCGCCGCCCGGGAT
>DATEIO010000010.1:0-5202 GCA_035278895.1 Thermoanaerobaculia bacterium
GCGGCATAGACCATGACACCCGGGAGCTCCGTGACGTCGGCGATCCACCGCCCGTCGGTCTCTCGATCCAGCTCAACCGTCAGCCGCATAGGGTGGAGGTTACCACGGGATGCCTGGTGCCGGAGACGGGACTCGAACCCGTACGCCTTGCGGCGGAAGATTTTAAGTCTCCTGCGTCTGCCATTTCGCCACTCCGGCCCGGGGGCGATTCTACCCCGGCCGGGGCGAAGCAGAGGCCTGTGCTAGAATCTTCTCCTCATTCGTTTCAGAGGAGAATTTCCATGAAGAGAGCTGCCGTAACTCTGCTCGGCCTCGCCCTGGTTTGCCTCGTCGCCCTGCCGGGGACGGCCTGGGCCGCGAACTCGACGGTCAAGGTGGTCAACAAGTCGGATTGGGAGATCCACCAGTTCTTCCTCTCCTCGAGCGAGGAGGAGGAGTGGGGCCCCGATCAGCTTCGGGACGACGTGATCGGCACGGGCGAGTCTTTCGAGCTGCGCAACATCCCGTGCGACACCTACGACGTGATGCTGGTCGACGAGGCGGAGGACGAGTGCATCGTCCCCGAGGTGGACATCTGCGGCGAGAACGAGTCGTGGGTGATCACCAACAAGATCCTCCTGGCCTGCCAGGAGGCGGAGTAGGAAGATCTCTCCCCGCGGGTCCGCCTGGGCCCGCGGGGGTTTCCCGTCTAGACCTGCGGCCCGACCACCCGGTCCGGGCCGAGCATCCGGGCGAAGAGCTCCCGGGACCTTTCGAGCAGCTTCATCCCCAGCTCCGGATTCCCCATCCGTCCCGCCATCAGGGAGAGATTCAGGAACAGGGCGGCGCCGTCCGCTGCCGAGCAGAGGTGCGCCTCGGCGTGCAGCCGGTCCACCGCCGCCGTGAGCAGCGCAAAAGCCTCCCGGTGCTCCCCGGCGGCGTCGTGGGAGAGACCGATCTCCATCAGCTTGCCGAAGGACCGGTGGGCGTTCAGGGTCGTCACGTTCATCGCATTCATGAAAAGCGCTCCAAGGCTGGAGAACGGCCGGCCGCGGGATCCGCCCCGCGCGTTGCCGTCCCTGGATTTAGCCGGTTGGCTATGGATGGATTGTAGCAGGAAGAGGGCGAAGGAGGATTGCAGATCTGCGCATCCGTCTTGGCACGAGTCTTGGATTCGGCATAAGGTCCAGCACGGTTCCAGGAAGGCGACGTTTCACGGAGGGCAGGCATGGCAGGTCCGGGCGACCACAAGGGAGAGCCGCAGAAGGCCGGACGGGACCGGCAGGGGAAGAAGTACCCCTGCCCCGTGGTCGCCATCGGCGCATCGGCCGGAGGCCTCGAAGCGTTCCAGGCCTTCTTTCAGGCGATGCCGCCCGGCACGGGGATGGCGTTCGTGATCGTGCAGCACCTCTCGCCCCGGCACGAGACGCTCATGCCGGAGCTTCTGGCGCGGTACACGGCGCTCCCGGTCCACCTGGTGGAGGAGGAGACGTTGGTCGAGGTGGACTGCGTCTACGTGATCCCTCCCGACGCCACGCTCACGATCGACGACTGCGTGCTCTTCGTGAGCCGGCCGGCGCGGGGGGGGCGGCGCTCGCCGATCGACGGCTTCTTCCGGTCGCTCGCCGAGGACCAGGGAGACGACGCGGTGGGGATCATCCTCTCGGGGACCGGCACGGACGGCGCGCTGGGCTTGAAGGCGATCAAGGAGTACGGCGGCCTGACTCTCGCGCAGGACCCCGCGACCGCGCGCTACGACAGCATGCCCCGGAGCGCTCTCCTGACCGGCATGGTCGACCACGTGCTGCGCGTGGAGGAGATGCCGGAGCGGCTGATCGGGCACCGCTCGGGGCTCTACGAGCGGCGGGGAGGCAAGGGGCCGGAGGGGCTGCGGGAAGAGATTTCCGATCACCTGGGCAAGATCTGCTCGGTCTTGCGGCGGACGACGGGGCACGACTTCCGGCAGTACAAGCAGAGCACGCTCGTGCGCCGCGTCCGCCGCCGGATGGACGAGCTGCGTGACGAGTCGGTCTCCGCCTACGTCGAGCGCCTGACCCGGGAGCCGCAGGAGGCGGGCCAGCTTTTTCACGACCTCCTGATCGGAGTGACGCATTTCTTCCGCGATTCCGAGGCGTTCGAGAGCCTGGAAGCCCGCGTGCTGCCCCGGATCTTCGAAGGCAAGGAGCCGGACAGCCAGGTGCGCGTCTGGGTGCCCGGCTGCTCCACGGGAGAGGAGGCTTATTCGATCGCCATACTGCTGCGCGAGCAGATGGACCGGTTGGAGGAGCCGCCCCAGGTCCTGGTCTTTGCGACCGACGTCGACTCCGAGTCGCTGGAGGCGGCCCGGCAGGCGATGTACCCGGAGAGCATGGCGTCCCAGGTCTCTCCGGAGCGCCTGAAGCGCTTTTTCACCAAGCAGGGGAACCTCTACCAGGTGACGCGGGAGATCCGCGAGCTGTGCCTGTTTTCGACGCACAACGTGATCGCGGATCCGCCGTTCTCCCGGCTCGACCTGGTCTCGTGCCGGAACCTCCTCATCTACCTGGAGAGCGATCTGCAGAAGAAGATCATCTCTCTCTTCCACTACGCCCTGCGGCCGGGCGGCTATCTCCTCCTCGGCCCGTCGGAGAACGTGGCCAGCCGGCCCGAGCTGTTCCGCACGCTCGACAAGAAGCACCGGGTCTTCCAGTCCAAGGACACGGTCCCCCGGCCGCCGGTCAGCTTCCCGCTCACGGAACGGGGGCCGCGGTTCGGCGTGCGCCCAGCCGAGGAGACGCCGCGCGGAACGCCTGCCCGGGAGCGCAACCTGGCCCGCGCGTTCGAGACGGTGCTGCTCGAAAGCTATGCGCCGGCCTGTGTCGTCGTGAACGAAAGCGGATCGATCGTCTACTTCTCCCCCAGGACGGGCCGCTACCTGGAGCCGCCCTCCGGAGCGCCTTCGCTCAACGTGCTCGACCTGGCGAGGAAGGGGCTGCGGCTCGACCTGCGCACGGCGCTCCACAAGGCCGCCACCGCGCAAACGATCGTCCTTCACGAGGACGTGGCCTTCGAGGTGGACGGGCAGGTGCAGCGGGTCAACCTCATCGTGCGGCCGCTGCCGGAGGTGGGAGAGGAGCCTTCGCTCTTCATGGTGGTCTTCCAGGAGATCTTCACCCGCGAGGAGGGAGCGGAGCCGGCGGTGCCGCGGGGACTTTCCAGCGACGACCTCGCGGTGCGGCGGCTCGAGGCCGAGCTCAAGGCGACCCGCGACCACCTCCAGGCCACGCTCGAAGAGCTCGAAAGCTCGAACGAGGAGCTGGTCTCCTCGAACGAGGAGCTCCTCTCGATGAACGAGGAGCTGCAGTCGGCCAACGAGGAGCTCCAGACGTCGAAGGAGGAGCTGCAGTCGGTCAACGAGGAGCTCGAGACCGTCAACGCGGAGCTCAAGAAGAAGCTCGACGAGATCGACCGCGCCAACAGCGACCTCCAGAATCTCTTCCAGAGCACCCGCATTGCCACGGTCTTCGTGGACCGCGAGCTCCGGATCAAGCGGTTCACTCCGGCGGCGACCGACGTCTTCCGGCTGATCGACGCCGACGTGGGCCGGCCCATTGCGGACATCGCCCCCCGTTTCACCGACGGAGATCTGCTGGACGACATCCGGAGCGTCTTGAAAAGGCTCACGCCCCGGGAGCGCCAGGTGAGCGTGCCCGAGGCCTCGTCCTGGTACATGCTGCGCGTGCTGCCGTACCGGACTCTCGAGGACGTGATCGACGGCGTGGTCGTGACGCTCGTGGACGTCACGGACCTGAAACGGGCGCAGGAGCAGAGGGCGCTCCTCGCGGCGATCGTCGAATCGTCCCAGGACGCCATCATCGGCAAGACGCTGGACGGCATCGTCACCTCCTGGAACTCGGCGGCGGAGCGGATGTACGGCTATTCGGCCTGGGAGGCGATCGGCCGCCCGGTCGACTTCCTGCTCCCCCCGGAGCGCCGCGGCGAGCTGGTTCCCGTGTTCGAGAGGCTCGCGCGGGGCGAGGCGGTCGAGCCTTTCGAGACCGTGAGGCTGCGCCGGGACGGGGCCCCTCTCGACATCTTTCTCACCCTCTCGCCCGTGCGCGACTCCTCCGGCCGGATCGTCGGCGTTTCGGGGATCGACCGCGACGTCTCCGAGCGCAAGCGCGCCCGGGAAGCCCTGGAAGCGAGCGAGGCCCAGCTCCGGCAGAGGACGGAGCAGCTCCTCGAGGCCGACCACCGGAAGGACGAGTTCCTCGCCATGCTCGGCCACGAGCTGAGAAATCCGCTCGCCCCCATCCGCAACTGCCTCCACATCCTGGCGCTCCCCCAGACCACCCCTGAGCAGGCCGCGCGGGCGCGTGCCACGATCGAGCGCCAGGTGCTCCACCTGACGCACCTGGTGGACGACCTCCTGGACATCTCCCGCATCTCGCGCGGCAAGATCCTGATCCGCCGGCAGCGGACCGATCTGGCCGGGATCGTCCGCTCGACGGCCGAGGACCAGCGCCTCGAGCTGGAGGCCCAGGGAATCGAGCTTCTCCTCGACCTGCCGGAGGGGCCGGTGTGGGTGAACGGCGATCCGACCCGCCTCTCCCAGTCCGTGGCCAACGTCCTCCACAACGCCGGGAAGTTCACCGACCCGGGCGGGCGGGTGACCGTCTCGATCCGCGAGGACCGGGAGACGGGGACGGCGGTGGTGCGGATCGTGGACACGGGCATCGGGATGGAGCCCGAGCTCCTGCCGCTGATCTTCGAGCCGTTCAGCCAGGCGGACCGCGGTCCGGACCGCAGCCGGGGCGGCCTGGGCCTGGGGCTCGCCCTGGTGCGGGCGCTCGTCGAAATGCACGACGGAGAGGTCTCGGCCGCGAGCGATGGTCCCGGCCGCGGCTCGGAGGTGGCCCTTCGCCTCCCGCGGGCGGAGGAGCTCGCGGCGCCGGAGCCGGAGCCGGAGCCGCTCTCCATCCCGCCCCGCGACGGGCGCTCGCGCCGGTGCCTGGTGATCGAGGACAACACCGACGCGGCCGAGAGCATGGGCCTGCTGCTCTCGCTCTCCGGGCACGAGGTGGCCGTGGCCCACGACGGCGTCCAGGGGCTCGGCAGGGCCCGCGAGCTGCGGCCCGAGGTCGTGCTCTGCGACATCGGCCTGCCAGGCGAGCTGGACGGCTACGGCGTGGCCCGGGCCTTCCGGGCCGATCCGGACCTCGCCTCCGCCCGCCTCATCGCCCT
>DATEIO010000011.1:0-2563 GCA_035278895.1 Thermoanaerobaculia bacterium
GAAAACCGCTTCCAGCACGCGCCGGAGCTGATGCGAATGGGTGCCGACATCCGGGTGGACGGCGGGCACGCGCGGATCCACGGGCCGACTCCGCTCACCGGAGCGGGGGTGATGGCGACCGATCTCAGGGCCTCCGCCTGCCTCGTGCTGGCCGGCGTGGCGGCCGAGGGCGAGACGGTGGTGGACCGCATCTACCACCTGGACCGGGGCTACGAGGGAATGGAATTGAAATTGCAGAACCTAGGCGCGCGGGTCGCCCGGTGGTCAGTTCCCATGGGTTCTTAGTCAACCGTTTTAAAGCACGCCGGGCCCGCCCCCGGGATGTTCGCGACTCTCACCACCCTCACTCTCGCCCTGGCCATCGGCCCCGCGGACCCGCGGCCGCGGCTGGTCGAGCTGCAGCTCGAAGGCAAGCCCCGGGAGGCGCTCGCCGTGGTCGAGCAGGAGCTCGATGCCCGTCCCAAAGCCTCGAAGCAGATCGGCCTCGACTACCTCCGCGGCCACCTGCTCGACCTCCTCGGCCGGCCCGGCGACGCCAACGAAGCGTTCGTCGAGGCCATGGCGGCCACCCCGGCCCTACGCTCCTACAGCCGCTACCGTGTGGCCCTGGAGCAGGACCGGATGAGTCATCCCGAAGTGGCCGCGGGCCTGGTTGCGACAGTCGTCGGCGGCGATCCCAGGTCGCCCCTCGTTCCCGACGCGGTCCGCCTCCTCTCCCACACCCTGGCCGAAGGGGGCGACTGCCGGCTCCTGGGCGGCATCCGTATGGAAGCGCTGCCCGCTCCCCAGAGGCGGGAGCTCCTGATTGTCCAGGCGAACTGCGCCCTCTCCTCCGGCATGCCCGAGCTCGGCCGCGGGCTCCTCGTGAGCCTTCTCGAAGAAGGGCGGGAGGACGACCCCGCCCAAGTGGCCGCCGAGCGGCTGGTGGAGCTCGTCTCCGACTCCGAGAGCGGACGGCTCCCCATGCTCCTGGGGCTCACCTTCCACCAGCACCGCGAGTTCGACCGCGCCCTGCGCCACCTGAAGCGCTCGCTGGGCGAGGGCAACGCCTTGACCGGCCGCGACGATTTCGAGGCCCGCTACGCCCTCGGCCGCTCTCACTTCTGGCAGGGGCGGTACGCCCAGGCGGTCGAGGTGTTCGGCGGTCTCGTCGAGCGCGCGATGACGCCCGAGCAGAAGGCGCGGGTCCTCTATCAGCAGGGGCGCTCCTACGAGCTCCTGGGCTCGTGGAAGAACGCCTCGGCGAGCTTCCGGCTCTCCTATCTGGCCGAGCCCCGCGGGGTCGAGTGGGCCGCCGCAGCTCTTCTCTCCGCCATGCGCCTCGAGTGGCGGGCCAACAACGAGGCCGGGGCGCTCCCCCTCTACGACCTCCTGGCCGCGGAGCCGGCCTGGCGGGAGCAGACGGCGCGGGCCGCCCTCTTCCTCGCCTCCTCCGACATCGTGAAGGGCCGCACGGAGCGCGCCCGCCCCTGGCTCGACCGGGTGGAGATCGCGGGCGGCGAGTACCCGATCGAGGCCGCGTACTGGCGCGGCCGGGTGGCCGAGCTCGAGAAGGACCCGCTGGTGGCCGTGGCTTCCTATCTCCGGGCCGTACGGCCCGACCCGTACCACCCGATCGCCCGGGCCGCCCTGGCACGGCTCTCGGCAGGCCCCCTGGCGAAGGTGGCCGCTTCCGAGGGGCGGCGCCTCGCTTCGCTCGAACGGCCCGAGGATCTCTACGGCGCCTGGCTTCTTCTGGGGTCCAGCGACTCGACGGGCCGGGCTGCCCGGAGAAGGCTCCAGACCCTCCTCCTGGCCGACCGCCTGACGTCGCCCTACCTGCGGCTCTCCGAGGTGCCCGTACGGCGCTGGCCTGTCTGGCAGAAGACCTTGACGACTCCGGAGGAGATGCTCCTCGCCCTGGGCATCCTCGGCGAGGCGGCTCCGGCCATCCGCAAGCACTTCCCGCTGTCGGGCGACCCGTCCCTCGCCTATACGGGGAGCCTACTGCTCTCCCGCGGGGGCGAGATCAAGCGCTCCATGGAGTGGGCCGAGCTCCTCCGCATCCGCACGCCCCCCCGGGTCCCCCTGGCGCTCCAGATCTCCGACTACCGCCGGCTGATCTATCCCAACCCGTACCAGGAGACGATCGCCCTGCAGGCGAAGATCCGCGGGACGGACGCCGGCCTGCTGACCGCCATCCTCCGCGAGGAGAGCCGGCTCGATCCTCACGCCTTCTCCCCGGCTGCGGCCCGCGGCCTCTCGCAGCTCACCCTCCAGACCGCCCGTCTCCTGGCCGCCGAGATCGGCCTGCCGCGGCCCGCTCCGGAAGACCTCTACCGGCCGGAGATCGCGATCACCCTGGGAGCCGCGAACCTCGCGAGCATCCTGAAGGAGTTCGGCAACGCCCCCCACGTGGCGGCCGCCGCCTACAACGCGGGAGAGCCCCAGGCGCGGGTCTGGAAGAGCTACTGCTTCAGCCAGGACCCCGAGGAATTCTTCGCCAAGGTGGGTTTCCGCGAGACCCGCGCCTACCTGCGCCGGGTGCTCACGAGCCAGGAGCAGTATGAGGAGCTGTATTAGC
>DATEIO010000012.1:0-2092 GCA_035278895.1 Thermoanaerobaculia bacterium
CGACGCCTGGGTCAAGCAGCAGATCGCGACCCTTCCGCCCAACCAGAAGACCCTCGTCACCGCGCACGACGCCTTCGGCTACTTCGGCCGGCGCTACGGGCTGGACGTCGTGGGCATCCAGGGGATCAGCACGCTCTCCGAGGCGGGGCTGAACGACATGGACCGGGTCGTGCAGATCATCGTGGACCGGAAGGTGAAGGCGATCTTCGTCGAGTCGAGCGTCCCCCGCCGGTCGATCGAGGCGGTGCAGGCCGGGGTGGAGGCGCGGGGGCATGAGGTCGCCATCGGTGGCCAGCTCTACTCGGACTCGCTGGGCGCCGCGGGAGCTCCCGAGGGCACGTACGTGGGAATGGTCCGGGCCAACACCAACACGATCGTCCACGCTCTGAAATGAGGGATACGGCCATGTGGCTCGAGATCGCCATCGCAAGCATCCTGTTCTCCGTCGGAAGCATCATCTTCGGCCGCTTCGAAAGCGGAACCCCGGCCTGGAGGCGGCTGCTCAAATTCGCCTTGTTCCTGGGGATCACGGCCCTCCTGGCCGCCACCGTAGGGCGTTCCTGGGCCCTGGGATGGATCGCCTTCCTCTTCGTTCTGGGGCTGACCGGCCACTTCTGGTGGTGCAGGAAGAACGGCATCGATCCCTGGAAGGCAGAGCCGTGGGAGCGGTACCGGGAGCTCCGGGGGTGGCGGTCGTGACCATCCCGGGAATCCTCCGCGCCCGCCTCGCCTCCGAGCCCGAGGTCTCCGAGGAAGACGCCCTGGCCGGCGCCGCCGCCGGGGTGCCGGCCATCGAGGTGCACGACCTGACGGTCGCCTATCGCACGCAGCCGGTCCTCTGGGACGTGGACCTCCAGCTCCCGGCGGGCAAGCTCATCGCGATCGTGGGCCCCAACGGCGCGGGCAAGAGCACGCTCTTGAAAGCCATGCTCGGGCTCGTTCCCACCGTCACCGGCTGGGTGCAGATCTTCGGCGAGCCCTACGCCCGCCGCCGCTCCTGGGTGGGCTACGTGCCCCAACGCGAGAGCGTGGACTGGGACTTCCCCACGAGCGCTCTGGACGTGGTGACCATGGGCCTTTACGGCCAGATCGGCTGGTTCCGACGGCCGTCCGCCCGGCACCGGGAGACGGCGCTCGCCTGCCTCGAAAAGGTGGGCATGAAGGATTACGCCCACCGTCAGATCAGCCAGCTCTCGGGCGGCCAGCAGCAGCGCGTGTTCCTCGCCCGGGCGCTCGCCCAGGACGCCCGCCTCTACCTCATGGACGAGCCCTTCGCCGGGGTGGACGCGACGACCGAGCGGGCCATCCTCACGCTCTTGAAGGAGCTCCGGAACTCCGGCCGCACCGTGGTGGCCGTCCACCACGACCTGCAGACCGTGGCCGAGTACTTCGATCACGTGGTGCTGCTCAACATGCGGCTCGTGGCCTCGGGGCCGGTCGCCACGACGTTCACGGCTGAGAATCTCCAGCTCACCTACGGCGGCCGGCTGACCGTGCTCACCCAGGCCACCGAGGCGCTGCTCCAGAAGCGGCCGGTGGAGCCTGCGACGCCGGGCTCCGAGGGGGAGCCGTGGAGCTGAGCCACACCGCCTGGAACGTGCTGATCGGTGCGACGCTCCTGGGCACGCTCGGGGGGACGCTCGGGAGCTTCGCGCTGCTGCGCCGCCAGAGCCTCCTGGGCGACGCCCTGGCCCACGCGGCGCTCCCCGGGGTGTGCCTCGCCTTTCTCGTGACCGGCTCGAAGTCCCCGCTCCCCCTCTTTCTCGGGGCGCTCGTGGCCGGCCTTGCGGGATCGCTCCTGATCTTGGCGACCGTGCGCTGGAGCCGCATCAAGGAGGACTCGGCCATCGGCATCGTCCTCTCGGTCTTCTTCGGGTTCGGGATCGTGCTCCTGACCTACATCCAGAAGCTCCCGACAGGCAACCAGAGCGGGCTCGACAAATACCTCTTCGGCCAGGCCGCGACCCTCGTCAAGGAAGACCTCCAGGTGATGGCGGTCCTGGGCGCGACCGTGCTCGCGACCGTGATCCTCTTCTACAAGGAGATGAAGCTCCTCGCCTTCGATCCCGGGTTCGGAGCGAGCCTGGGCCTG
>DATEIO010000013.1:0-17894 GCA_035278895.1 Thermoanaerobaculia bacterium
CACGGCCTCCGGCCCGGCGCCCGCTTCGCGCAGAGACCCGGCGAGCCGGCCGGCCCACTCGTCGAGCTCGGCGTAGCGGACCTCCCGCGTGCCGGCGATCACGGCCACGGCGTCCGGCGTCCGCCGGGCCTGCGCCTCGAACAGCTCGTGCAGGCAAGCCGGAGGCCCGGACGCCGCCCCGGTGTCGTTCCATTCGACGAGGATCTGTCCGCGCTCGGCCGGGCTCAGGAGCGGGATCGCGGACACGGGCGCGTCCGGCGCGGCGGCCGCCGCCGTGAGCAGCCGCTCGAAGCGCTCGATCAGGCGGTCGATGGTCGCGGCGTCGAACAGGTCGGCGGCGTGCTCGACCGCGCCGAAGACCTCGCCGTCCCGTTCCTCGAGGATGAGGGTGAGGTCGAACTTCGACGTGCCTCCGGTTCCGCTCACCGGCCGGAAGCGCAGGTTTGCGATCTCCAGGCTCTCGACGGGGGTGTTCTGCAGCACCAGCATCGCCTGGAACAGGGGGGTCTGGGAGAGGCTCCTTTCCGGCGCGAGCTCCTGGACCAGCCTTTCGAACGGCACGTCCTGGTGGGCGTGAGCGGCGAGCGAGGTCGCCCGGGTCCTGCCGAGCAGCTCCCGGAACGAGGGCTCGCCCGCGAGGTCGCCGCGCAGCACCAGCGTGTTGACGAAGAATCCGATCAACCCTTCGAGCTCCACCCGCCGGCGCCCGGCGACCGGAGTGCCGACCGCGAGGTCCTCCTGCCCGCTGTGCCGCGCGAGGAGGGCCTGGAACCCGGCGAGGAGCACCATGAAGAGCGTCGCCCCCTCGGATTGAGCGAGAAGCTGGAGCTGCCGGGCGAGCCCGGCCGGCAGCCGCACGGGCCGGTAGGCGCCGCGGAAGCTCTGCACCGCGGGCCGGGGCCGGTCGGTGGGGAGCGTGAGGAGCGGGGGCAGGCCCGCGAGCTGCCGGCGCCAGAAGTCGATCTCGCCTTCCAGGGTTTCGCCGTAGAGCCAGGAGTGCTGCCAGGCGGAGAAGTCCGCGTACTGCACCGGCAGCTCGGCCAGGGGCGACGGCTTCCCTTCTGCGAACGCCGCGTAGAGGGCCACGGTCTCGCGGACGAGGATGCCCATGGACCAGCCGTCGCTCGCGATGTGGTGCAGGGTCAGGGCGGAGACGTGGTCTCCGGGAGCCATCCGCAACAGCACGCCGCGCAGCAAGGGGCCGCGCGTCAGGTCGAACGGGCGGAGGGCCTCTTCGCCGGCCAGGGCGAGGGCCAGCGCCTCGCGCTCCGTCTCGGGCAGCCCCGACAGGTCCACCAGGGGGAGGAGGAAGGGGGCCGGCTCCCGGATCACCTGCACCGGCGAGCCGTCCCGCGGAGCGAAGGCCGTGCGCAGCGTCTCGTGGCGGCGCACGATCTCCCCGAGGCAGAGCGCCAGGATCCCGGGGTCGAGCGGACCCTCGACGCGGAGCGCCACCGGCATGTTGTAGATCGGGGTGCCCGGCTCCAGCTGATCGATGAACCAGAGGCGCTGCTGCGCGAAGGACAGGGGGAGCGCCCCCTCCCGCGGCACCGGGACGAGCGGCGGGATCCGCGGGCCCGCGCCGGCCTCCCGCTCCGCTTCGATCCGGGCGGCGAAGCCCGCCACGGTCGGGGCCTCGAAGAGAGCCTGCAGGGGGAGCTCCACGCCGAGCCCGGCCTGGATGCGCGAGACGAGCTGGAGGCCCAGCAGCGAATGCCCGCCGAGCTGGAAGAAGTCGTCCTGCACCCCGATCGGAGCGATGCCCAGCAGATCCTCCCAGAGCTCCGCCACCGCCGCCTCGGTCCCGGTCGACGGGGCGGCCCAGGGGGTCGGGAGCGACGGCCTCCGGCCTCCTCTCCGCTCCTCGGGCCGGGCGGGCTCCTCCTGCGGGCCGCGCCCGGCGGTCCGTCCCGTGAGCTCGGCGAGCAGCCGCGCCTCGAGCTCCGTCCCGATCCCGCTCGCGTCGGCGTCGATCAGGCGGCAGGAGATCTCGGGGTGCTTCAGGGGAATCCCCCGCAGAGGCGCGAGCAGGGCCGCCTTTTCGGGGCGCAGCGGCTCCTCGCTTTCGAAGTCGGAGAGGCCGCTCGCCACCACCCAGACCTCGACCGGGTCCCGTTCCTCCCGCCGCGCCAGCGCCCGGGTGAGGGCGATCAGGGTCCGGTAGCCGCGCGCCAGCTCCTCCGCGGCCTCCACCCGCTCTTCGGGCGCGTCGAGGCTCCAGAGGTGGAGGACGCGGTCGGGCGCGCCCCAGTCGGCGAACAGCTCCTCGAAGCCGTCACCGGCGTGCGGATCGAGCGTGTAGCGCCCGGCGTCGAGGCGTGAGAAGGCGGGGCCGATCCCGGCCGTCGCCACCTCGCATCCGGCCTCGGCCAGGCCGGCGGCCAGGCGGTCGCCTGCCCCGAGCGGATCGAGCAGCACGAGCCACCGGCCGAGCCCGCCGGCCCTCCTCGCGGTCCCGGCCGCCGCCTCGTCCGCCGGGTCGACCCAGAACCGCTGCCGCTCGAAGGGGTAGGTCGGCAGGGGCACCCGGCGCCGGCGCTCGCCGCCCTGGAACGCGGACCCGTCGACGTCCACGCCGGCCAGCCAGAGGCGCCCCAGGCTCTGCAGCAGGAATCTCTGGTCCGGCTGCCGGTCGAGCTCGTGGCGCAGGCTGGCGAGCACGGTGCGGTCTTCCGCGCCGTCTTCGGGGATCTGCTGGAGGGCGAGGCTCCCCAGCGTCTGGCCGGGCCCCATCTCGAGGAGGATCCGCCCCGGCTCGCGCCACAGCTCGGCGATCGCGTCGGCGAAGCGGACGGTCGAGACGAGGTGGCGCGCCCAGTAGGCCGGGTCCGTGGCCTCGCCCGGCTCGATCCAGGTGCCGGTCACGTTCGAGAGCCAGGGGATGCGCGGCGGCGAGAGACGGATCGAGCGCGCGAGCGCGAGCAGCTCCCCCGCGGCCGGCTCCAGCATCCACGAGTGGAAGGCCTGGTCCGTCTGCAGCCGGCGGGCGGGGAGACCCTCCCCGGCCAGCCGGCTCTCGAAGGCCGCGATCGCGCCGGGCGGCCCGGCCACCACCGAGACCGCCGGGGCGTTGACCGCGGCGAGCGAGAGCTCCGGGACGAGCCGCGCCCGCGTCTCCTCTTCGGAGAGCGGCACGGCGAGCATGGCCCCCTGCGGGAGCTCGCTGATCAGGCGGGCCCGCCCGGCCGCGAGCGCCAGGGCGTCTTCGAGCTCCATCACGCCAGCCAGGCAGGCCGCCGTGATCTCGCCCAGGCTGTAGCCGAGGAGGGCCTGCGGCTCGACGCCCCAGGACATCCACAGCCGCGCGAGGGCGTAGCCCACGGCGAACATCGCCGGCTGGGCGACGCGGGTCTCGCGCAGGAGAGCGCGCGCGGCGGAGTCCTGCCCGCCGCCCCTTCCGAAGAGGGTGCGCAGGTCCCGCGCCTCCTCCGCGGCGAACAGCGCGTCGCGCAGGTCGAGCCCGAGGTGCGGCCGGAGCAGCTCGGCGCAGCGGTCGATCTCCCGCCGGAACACGGGCTCCTCGCCGTAGAGCCCCAGGGCCAGGCCCGGGTACTGGTCGCCGACGCCCGGCAGCAGGAAGGCCACGGAGCGGCGCCCCGGCCGGGAGAGGCCGGTCGCGACCCGCCGCGAATCCCGCGACCGGAGGGCCTCGGCCGCGTCTTCGGCGGTGGCCGCCGCGACGGCGCGGCGGTGGGCGAACAGGCCGCGGCCGACCCGCAGGGTGTAGGCGACGTCCGCCAGGCTCTGGTCCGGGTTCGCCGCGAGGTGGTCCGCGAGGTTGTCCGTGGCCCGCTCCAGGGCGTCCGGGGTGCGGGCGGAGAGCCGCAGGAGCTGCCAGGGGCGGGACGGGCCGGAGGGCTCCGCCGGGGGCGCCTCCTCGAGCACCACGTGGGCGTTGGTCCCGCCGAGGCCGAACGAGCTGACCCCGGCGCGCCGGGGGCCTCCCTCGCTCGTCCAATCCCGCAGCTCCGTGTTGACGAAGAACGGGCTCGCCGCGAAGTCGATCTGCGGATTGGGCTCCTCGAAGTTGAGGCTCGGGGGGAGCTTCCCGTGCTCGAGCGCCAGCGCGGTCTTGATCAGACCGGTCACGCCCCCGGCGGTGTCCAGGTGCCCCAGGTTGGTCTTCACCGATCCTATGGCGCAGAAGCCCGTGTCGCGGACGCCCCCGGCGCGGAAGGCCTGCGTCAGGGCCGCCACCTCGATCGGGTCGCCCAGGGGCGTGCCCGTGCCGTGGGCCTCGACGTAGGTGATCGTCCGCGGGTCGACCCCGCTCTCGGCCAGGGCGGCGGCGATGACCTGCGCCTGCCCCTCGACGCTGGGGGCGGTGTAGCCGATCTTGACCGATCCGTCGTTGTTCACCGCGGTCCCCAGGATCACGGCGTGGATCGGGTCGCCGTCGGCGAGCGCGTCCGCGAGCCGCTTGAGCAGGACCACGCCGACGCCGCTGCCGCGCAGAGTGCCTTCGGCCCGCGCGTCGAAGGCCCGGCAGTGGCCGTCCGGGGACATGATCCCCCCCTCCTGGTAGAGGTAGCCCTCGACCTGCGGCCAGAGGACCGAGGCGCCGCCGGCGAGCGCCATGTCGCACTCCCCGGCGAGCAGGCTGCGGCAGGCCAGGTGGGTCGCGACCAGCGACGAGGAGCAGGCGGTCTGCACGGCGAGGCTCGGTCCCGTCAGGTTCAGCTTGTAGGACACGGTCGTCGGCAGGTGGTCCTTGTCGTTCGCCATCGCCACCTGGAAGGAGCCGGCCGAGCGCAGCGCCTCGGGGTTGCGGCTCAGGTGGAACAGGTAGGAGCTCATCTGCACGCCGGTGTACACGCCGACCCGGCCGGGGAACCGCCGCGGGTCGTAGCCGCCGTTCTCGAACGCCTCCCACGCGGCTTCGAGGAAGATCCGGCGCTGGGGATCGGTGATCTCGGCGTCGCGGGGCGTGTAGCCGAAGAACTCGGCGTCGAAATGCTGGACGTCTCCGAGCGGCGCGGCGGCCCGGACGTACCGGGGATGCCGGAGGAGCTCGGGGTCCACCCCGGCCTCCCGCAGCTCCTCTTCCGAAAGCTCGACGATGCCCTCGATCCCGCCGCACAGATTGCGCCAGAGCTCCTGGACGCCGGCCGCTCCGGGGAAGCGTCCCGCCATGCCGATGATCGCGATGCGGGAGTCCCCGGTGAGGGTCCGGGGCGCGGCGGCCGGGAGGGCCGGAGCCTCTTCCTCGGGCGCCAGGAACCGGGCCATCGCGTCGACGGTCGGATAGCGGAACAGGTCGAGGAGGAAGATCTCCCGTTCGAGAACGGCCCGCAGCTTCTCCTGCAGCCGGACGAGGAGCAGCGAGTGCCCGCCCAGGTCGAAGAAGTTGTCGTGGCGCCCCACGTGGCGGACGCCCAGGACCTCGCACCAGGCCTCCGCGACCTGCCGCTCCATGCGGGTGCGCGGCGGCTCGGCGGGCACGGCCTCCGCGGTGGGGGCCGGGGCGGACTCTTTCTGCGCCAGGGCGCGCCGGTCCACCTTGCCGTTCGCCGTCAGGGGGAGCGCCGGCAGGAAGCTCCAGGACTCGGGGATCAGGGGCTCGGGGAGGCGCTCGCGCAGGGCTTTGCGCAGCTCGGGAGCCGCGAGCGCCCCGTCCTCTTCCCGGTCCCGGACCACGAACGCCGCGAGCCTCCGGCCGATCCCCTCGCCCAGGGCCAGCACGGCCGCCTCGCGCACGCCGGGGAGAGCGGCCAGAGCGGTCTCGATCTCCCCCAGCTCGATGCGGAACCCGCGCACCTTCACCTGGTGGTCGCGGCGGCCGAGGAACTCGAGCGCGCCGTCCGGACGCCACCGGGCCAGGTCGCCGGTCGAATAGAGGCGGGCGCCGGGCTCGGAGCTCCAGGGATCGGGCCGGAAGCTCGCCGCCGTCAGCTCGGGCCGGCCGAGGTAGCCGCGGGCGAGGCCGGCGCCGCCCAGGTAGAGCCCGCCCGGGACCCCCGGGGGGAGCGGCTGGAGCTCGGCGTCGAGCACGAAGGCCCGGGTGCCCGGGAGCGGGCGGCCGATGTCCGGCTCGACCCCGCGGTGGACGGCGCGGAAGGTCGAGTAGGTCGTGTCCTCCGTCGGCCCATAGAGGTTCCACACCTGCTCGGCCCGGGTGCGGGCGTAGACCTCGCGCACGAGCGAGTCCTTGAGCGGCTCGCCCGCGAGATTCACGGTGCGCACGGAGGCGGGGACCCGGCCGGCGCGGGCCAGCTCGGCGATGGCCGACGGCACGGTGTTGACCAGCGTCACCTCGCCCGCCGCGGGAAGCTCGGGGAGAGCGAGCGCGTTGGCGGCCAGGATGACCTTGCCGCCCGAGGCGAGCGGCACGAAGATCTCGAAGACCGACAGGTCGAAGCAGACCGAGGTCGCGGCGAGCACGCCTTCGAGGTCGCGCGCCGGGAACGTCCTCTGCGCCCAGCGGATCAGGGCCACGGCGCTCCGGTTCGTGATCCCGACCCCCTTGGGCCGGCCGGTCGAGCCGGAGGTGTAGATGACGTAGGCGAGCTGGCCCGGATCGACGAACGCCGGGCCGTCCGCAGCCGGAGCCTCGTCCCCTTGGGCGTCGACCGTGAGCACCCGGGGGGCCAAGCCCGCCACGCGGGGGAGGAGGGACTCCTGGGTGAGCAGGAGCGCGGCCCCCGAGTCCGCGAGCATGTAGGACAGCCGCTCGGCCGGATAGGCGGGGTCCAGAGGCACGTAGGCGCCGCCGGCCGCGAGCGTCGCGAGCAGGGCCGCGAGGAGGTCCGGGGACCGCTCCAGGCAGACGCCCACCCGGGTTTCGGGGCCCACGCCCAGCGCGCGGAGGCGCCGGGCCAGCCGCGCGGCGCGGTCGTGGAGCTCCCGGTAGGTCCAGCGCTCCTGCCCGGCCACGACGGCGACCGCCGCGGGGGTCTTCCCGGCCTGCTCCGCAAAGAGCGGGTAGAGCCAGCCGTCCGGCAGCTCCTCGGCCGTGTCGTTCCACTCGGCCAGGAGCTGGTGCCGCTCGGGCGCGCCGAGCAGGGGGACGTCGCCGACCGGCCGGTCGGGATCAAAGGCGGCGGCGGCGAAGAGCGTCTCGAGCTGGGAGAGCATCCGCGACACCGTGCTCAGGTCGAACAGGTCGATGTTGAACTCGAGGTGGCTGCCGAGCCCGCCGAACTGCTCCGCCAGCGAGAGGGACAGCTCGTATTTGGACGTGCCGATCTCGGCGAGCATGGAGCTGGCCGTCAGGCCCGGGAGCGAGAGCTCTCCGCGCGGCGTGTTGCGGAGCATGAGGACGACCTGGAAGATGGGGTTCCGGGAGAGGTCGCGCTCCGGGTTGAGCTCCTCGACCAGCTTCTCGAACGGGAGGTCCTGGAGACGGTAGGCCTCGAGCGCCACCTCGCGGGCCCGTGCGACCAGCTCGCGGAACGACGGCCGGCCGGACAGGTCGCCCCGCAGGACGAGCATGTTGATGAAGACGCCGATCATGGGCTCGATCTCTTCGCGGTTGCGTCCCGCGATGGGGGAGCCGATCACGAAGTCGTCCTGCCCGCTCTGGCGGCCGAGGAGCGTCTGGTACCCGGCGAGCGCGACCATGAACAGGGTGGCGCCCTCCCGGCGGGCGAGGGCAGAGAGGGCGGCCGTGGTCTCTCTCCCGATCCAGCCCGCGGCGTAGAACCCGTTGAAGGTCATCAGGGCCGGGCGCGGCCGGTCGGTCGGCACTTCGAGGGCCGGGGGAGCGCCCGCCAGGCGGGCCTTCCACGCTTCGACCATGGCCGTGATCACATCGCCCTGGAGCCAGCTCCGCTGCCAGACGGCGAAGTCGGCGTACTGGAGCGGCAGCTCGGGGAGCACCGGGCGCTCCCCGCGCAGGAAGGCCGTGTACAGCGTCGAGATCTCGCGGATGAAAATGCCGATCGACCACTCGTCCGCGCAGACGTGGTGGGCGATCAGGGCGAGCGCGTGATCGTTCTCGTCCAGGCGGAAGAGGGCTGCGCGGAGCACGGGGCCGCGCTTCAGGCTGAAGGGGCGCATCCCGGTCTGGGTGACCCTGTGCCGGGCCTCGGTCTCCCTCCTGCCGGCCGGGAGCGCGCCGAGATCGACGACGCACAGAGCGGTCTCGGGCGGCGGACCGATCACCTGGATGGGATTGCCGCCGGAAGACAGGGTGAACGTGGTCCGCAGCGGCTCGTGCCGGCGGAAGATCTCGAGGAAGCTGTCCGCGAGCCGCGAGACGTCCAGGGGTCCCTCGAGCCGCAGCGCGGCGGCCACGTTGTAGGTGTAGGTGTCGATGTCGATGAGATCGAGGAACCACATCCTCTCCTGGGCGAAGGAGAGGGGGAGCTCCCGGGTGCGGTCGGCGCGGACGATCGGCGGAGCGGGAGGCGTGCTCCCCTTCCTCATCTCCCTCTCGAGGGCCGCGGCCAGCCCGCGCGCCGTGGGGTGCTCGAACAGGGCGCGGATCGGGAAATCGACCTGGCACGCCTGGCTCAGCCGGGTGATCACCCGGGTGGCGAGGAGCGAGTGCCCGCCCAGATCGAAGAAATTCTGCTCGGCGCCGACGCGCTCCAACCCCAGGACCGCGGCCCAGACGCCGGTGACGATCTCCTCGAGCGGGGTCCGCGGAGCGCTGTCCGCCCCGTCTCCCGCGGTGTCCACCGGGGCGAGCGAGGCGAGCGACCGGCGGTCCACCTTGCCGCTGGGCGTCAGCGGGAACGCGGGGAGGGGGAGCAGGGCGGACGGGACCATGTGCTCCGGCAGGCGCTCCGCGAGGAAAGCGCGCAGCTCGGACGCCGGAGCTTCAGCCTCCCCGGCCGGGGTCCAGAAGGCGACCAGGCGCCGCTCGCTCGCGTCGCCGCCGGCCCGCACCACGACCGCGGCCTCCTGCACGGCCGGATGCTGGGCGAGGACCGCCTCGATCTCGCCGGGCTCGATCCGGAAGCCGCGGACCTTCACCTGGGCGTCGATCCGGCCGAGGAAATCGAGCTCTCCCTCTGCAGACCAGCGCGCGAGGTCGCCGGTCCGGTAGAGGCGGGCCCCCGGCTCGGGGGCCCACGGATCGGGCAGGAACCGCGCGGCGGTCAGGTCCGGACGGCGGTGGTAGCCGCGTCCGACCTGCCGCCCTCCCAGCCAGAGCTCGCCGGGGACGCCGGCCGGGACCGGCCGCATCGCGCCGTCCAGGACGTAGACCTGGCAGCCGCCGACGGGGCGGCCGATCGGCGGCAGGAGCGGCCACCCGGCCGGAGCGCCCGGCAGCCGGAAGCTGGTCACCACGTGG
Organism: Thermoanaerobaculia bacterium; assembly: GCA_035278895.1. Lineage (GTDB taxonomy): Bacteria > Acidobacteriota > Thermoanaerobaculia > Multivoradales > UBA5704 > DATARR01. The sequence goes on from DATEIO010000013.1 coordinate 9,242, forward strand.
GTCTCCGAGGGGCCGTAGTCGTTGTCCAGCCGGAAGCCCGCGCCCAGCCGGGAGAAGAGGTCGACCATGGCCTCGGTGATCCGGAGCTGCTCGCCGGCCGTGCGGATCTCCTTCAGGTCCCGCGGGACCTCGCGGCGTCCGGCCGTCTCGCAGATCTGCTGCAGGGCGACGAACGGCAGGAACATCCGGCGGACGCGGTGCGCGGCCAGGAGGTCCAGCAGGGCCTCCGGATCGCGCCGGGTCTCCTCGGGGACGAGCACCAGGGTGCCCCCCGACGCCCAGGTCGAGAACATCTCCTGGAACGACACGTCGAAGGAGAGCGGGGCGAGCTGCAGGACCCGGGCGCCCGGCGGCAGGGGGGCCGTCCGGAGCTGCCAGTGGATCAGGTTCGCGAGCGCCCCCCGGCTCAAGCCCGTGCCCTTGGGACGGCCGGTCGAGCCCGAGGTGTAGATCACGTAGGCCAGGGTCTCCGGCGGCGCCTTGGGAAGGTCCCCGAGGCCCGAGGAGGGCTCCTCCGGCCACTCGTCCAGGCACAGGACGCGCGCCTGGGGCTCGGGGAGAGCGGACAGCAGGCTCTGCCGCGTCAGGAGAAGCGGGGCTCCGCTGTCCTCCAGCATCAGGCCCAGGCGCTGCTGGGGGTAGGCGGGGTCGAGCGGCAGCACGGCCGCGCCCGCCTCGAGCACCCCGAGCACCGCCGCGGCCATCTCCAGCGAGCGGTCGAGGCAGACGGCGACCAGCGAGTCGACCCCGGCGCCCAGGCCGCGCAGGCGGTGGGCGAGCGCGGCGGCGCGGGAGCCCAGCTCGGAGTAGGACCAGCGCTCCTCGCCGAGCACCACGGCCGGCCGGTTCGGGGCGTGCTCCACCTGGGCCGCGAACAGCTCGAGGAGCGAGAGCCCGGGATCGGCCGCGGCCGTGTCGTTCCATTCGTGCCGGATCTGGTGGATCTCCGGAAGCGACAGGAGCGGCAGCTCGGAGAGCCGCGCCTCCGGATGGGAGACCGCGCCCTCGGCCAGGGTGCGCAGGTGGCCGAAGAGCCGGAGGAGGGTCGCCGGATCGAACAGGTCCCGGCTGTACTCCAGGTCTCCGAGGAGAGCGCCGTCCGCCTCGTTGACGTTGAGCAGGAGGTCGAACCGCGACGTGCCGCTCTCGGCGGGGTAGGGCGACAGGGTCAGGCCCGGCAGCTCGAGCCGGCGCTGGGGCGCGTTCTGGAGCACCAGCATGACCTGGAACAGCGGGCTGTGGGCGAGGCTGCGCTCCGGCTGCAGGCTGTCGACGAGCTTCTCGAACGGCAGCTCCTGGTGGGCGTAGGCGCCGAGCGTCATCTCGCGCATCCGGCCGAGAGCCTCTTCGAAGGCCGGATCGCCCGCCAGCTCGGCCCGCAGCACCAGCGTGTTGACGAACACCCCGAGCAGATGCTCCGTCTCGGCCAGGTTGCGGCCGGCGATCGGCGTGCCGAGCAGGAGGTCGGTCGCACCGCTCCACCGGGACAGGAGGGTCGAGAACAGGGAGGCCAGGGTCATGAACAGGGTCGCCCCCCGCTCGCGGGAGAGCGCGCTCAAGGCGGCGGTGAGCCCGGCCGGCAGCACGGTCCCCAGGTGGGCGCCGCGCAGGCTCTGGACCGCGGGCCGGGGCCGGTCGGTGGGCAGCTCGAGCACCTGGGGCGCGCCGGCCAGCCGCTCCCGCCACCAGCCGAGACGGGCCGCGAGGACTTCGCCGTCCAGCCAGGAGCGCTGCCAGACGGCGTAGTCCGCGTACTGGACCGGCAGGTCCGGCAGCGCGGGGCGCCGGCCCGTGGCGAAGGCCCGGTAGTGCTCGACCAGCTCTTCGATCAGGACCCCGACCGACCAGCCGTCCGAAACGATGTGGTGCTGGTTGAAGAGGGCGATGTGGACGTCCGCTTCGAGGCGCAGGACGGCCGCCCGGGCGAGCGGGCCGCGGGCAAGGTCGAAGGGCCGCGCCGCCTCCTGCCGGGACAGGCGCAGCGCCTCCGCGGCCCGCAGGGGCTCCGGCAGCCCGGAGAGGTCGGCCACGGGCGGTGCCAGCCGGAGCTCGGGCGCGATCACCTGGACCGGCCGGTCCTCGTCCAGGCGGTAGGTGGTCCGCAGCACCTCGTGGCGGGCGGCGATGCCGTCGAGGCTCGCCGCGAGGAAGGGCACGGAGAGAGAGCCGCGGAGCTCCAGCGCCAGGGGCGTGTTGTAGAAGGGGCTGTCCGGCTCCAGGCGGTCCAGGAACCAGAGCCTCTCCTGGGCGAACGAGAGAGGCAGGGGCCGGTTGCGCGGCACCCGCTCGATGGGGGGCACCTCGCGGGCCGCGAGCCCCTCGGTTTCGAGACGCGCGGCGAGCCGCGCGATCGTCGGCTCGGCGAAGACGGTTTCGAGCGGGACCTCGCAGGAGAGCTCCTCGCGGAGCCGCGAGACCAGGCGGGTGGCGAGGAGCGAATGCCCGCCCAGCTCGAAGAAGTCGTCGTGGACGCCCACCGCGCCGATCCCCAGGAGCTTGCCCCAGATCCGGGCCAACTGCCTCTCCATCTCGGTGGACGGCTCCTGGTACGGGGTGTCGAGCCCGGGCCGCGCGAAGGTGTCGAGGGCGGGCTGGGGGGGCTCCTCCAGGGAGTCGGGGGCCGTGGCGGGCCGCCCTTCCAGGCCGGCCACGAGCTCGTCGATCCCCTCGGGCCGGACCGCGACCACCCGCAGGCCGCGGGCTTCGAGCCCGGCGATCCAGGCCGGGTCGGCCCCCTCGGGCACCAGGAAGGTCGCGGCCGAAGGCAGCAGGGCCGGCGCCGGCGGGTCGATCCAGTAGCGCTGGAGATCGAAGGGGTAGGTGGGCAGCGGGATGCGGCGGCGCCTCGCGCCTGCGTGGAACGCTGGCCAGTCGATCTCCATCCCGGCGAGCCAGAGCCGGCCGGCCGCCTCGAGCAGGGTGCCCAGGCCGGAGTCGGCGCCGTCGTGGTGGGGCATGGAGGCCAGAACCGGGCGGCCGGCGGCCTGGCTGCGGACGAGCCGGCCGAGGCTCTTGCCGGGGCCGGCCTCGAGGAGCGCCGCTCCGGGCGGAAGCTCGGCCAGCAGGCGGGAGACGCCCTCGCCGAAGCGGACGGTCTCCCGCAGGTGGCGCACCCAATAGGCAGGATCGGTGGCCTCGGCCGCCGTGATCCAGGTCCCGGTGAGGTTCGACAGGTAGGGGACCGACGGGGCTTTCAGCTCGATCCGCGCGACGGCCTCCGCGAAGCGGTCGAGGATGGGCTCCATCATCGCCGAGTGGAAGGCGTGGGAGGTGTGGAGAGACCGCGAGGGGAGGCCCCGCTCCGCGAGCCGGGCGGCCAGGGCTTCGACCTCTTCGACGGGACCGGAGATCACGCACTGCCCGGGACCGTTGACCGCGGCGAGCGACAGGCGGGGAGCCGCCGCGATCTCGGCCAGGGCTTCGCTTTCGGACAGCTCGACGGAGAGCATCGCCCCGGGGGGCAGCCCCTGCATCAGCTCGCCGCGGAGGGCCACCAGCCCCAGGGCGTCGCCGGCCGAGAGCACGCCGGCCAGGCAGGCGGCGACGTATTCGCCGATGCTGTGGCCGATCATGGCGTCGGGCCTCACCCCCCACGACGTCCAGAGCTGCGCGAGCGCCAGCTCCACCGCGAACAGGGCGGGCTGCGCGAAGCGGGTCTGCCGCAGCTCGCGGGCCGCCTCTTCGCGTTGCTCCGGCTCCGGGAAGAGGAGCTCGCGCAGATCGCGGCCGAGGAGCGGGAGGAGGAGCTCGGCCGCGGCGTCGATCCCGGCGCGGAAGACCGGCTCCTCCGCGTACAGCTCCCTTCCCATGCCGGGGTGCTGCGCCCCCTGGCCCGGGAAGAGGAAGGCCACGGCGCTCCGGCCCGGCTCCCGCCGCCGGGTCGCGACCCGGCCGGAAGCCGCGGGATCGGCCAGGGCGGCGACCGCGTCGGCGATCCCTTCGCAAACCAGCATGCGGCGGTGCTCGAAGGCCTGCCGTCCCACTTGAAGGGTCCAGGCGGCATCGGCCAGGTCGATCTCCGGGTGAGCTTCCAGGAAGCCGGCGAGGTTCCCGGTCGCCCGCTCCAGGGCCGCGGGCGTGCGGGCGGAGAGGAGGAAGAGCTGGAGGCGCCGCGACGGGCCCGGGGGCTCGGCCGGCGGAGCCTCCTCGAGGACGACGTGGGCGTTGGTGCCGCCGATGCCGAAGGAGCTCACGCCGGCGCGGCGCGGACCGTTCTCCACCGTCCAGTCGGCCAGCCGGGTGTTGACGTAGAAGGGGCTCGCCGCGAAGTCGATCTGCGGGTTGGGCTCCCGGAAGTGGAGGCTCGGCGGGATCTGCCGGTGCGCGAGCGCCAACGCGGTCTTGATCAGGCCGGCGACACCCGCGGCCGCGTCCAGGTGCCCGACGTTGGTCTTGACCGAGCCGATCGCACAGAAGCCGGTGCGCGCGGTCCCCGGGCGGAAGGCTTGGACGAGCGCGGCGACCTCGATGGGATCGCCCAGGGGCGTCGCGGTTCCGTGCGCCTCGATGTAGGTGACGCTGTCCGGGCCGACTCCCGCGGCTTCCTGGGCCTTCACGATGACCTCGGCCTGGCCTTCGACGCCCGGGGCGGTGTAGCCGACCTTCTGCGATCCGTCGTTGTTGATCGCGCTCCCCTTGATCACGGCGTGGACGGTGTCGCCGTCGCGCAGGGCGTCCTCGAGGCGCTTCAGGAGCACGACGCCGGCGCCGCTGCCGAACACCGTGCCGCGGGCGTCGGCGTCGAAGGCCCGGCAGTGGCCGTCGGGCGACGCGATCCCCCCTTCGCGGTAGTGGTAGCCGGACCCCTGGTCGAGCTTCAGGGTGACCCCGCCCGCGAGCGCCATGTCGCACTCGCCGGCGAGCAGGGACTGGCGCGCGAAGTGGACGGCCACGAGCGACGTGGAGCAGGCGGTCTGGACCGAGACGCTCGGGCCGCGCAGGCCGAGCTTGTACGACACCCGCGTCGCCAGGAAGTCCTTGTCGATCGAGGTCAGGATCGCCAGCGGATCGAGGGCCTCCAGCATCTCCGGCCGGGAGAAGAGACGCATGGCGTAGGCCCCGACCCCGGAGCCGGCAAAGACGCCGATGCTCCCCGCGTAGCGGGCCGGGTCGTAGCCCGCGCTCTCGAGACAGGCCCAGGACTGCTCCAGGAAGAGGCGTTGCTGCGGGTCGAGCGCCTGGGCCTCCCGGGGGGCGAGACCGAAGAAGGCGGCGTCGAACAGGTCGATCCCTTCGAGCTTCGGCTCGGCGCGGACGAAATCGGGGTTTGCGAGGTCCCGGGGAGGGACCCCGGCGGCCCGGAGCTGCTCCTCGGTCAGCCGGGCGATCGACTCGACGCCGTCGCGGAGGTTGCTCCAGAACCGGTCGAGGCCGGGAGCGCCGGGGAACTTCCCCCCCATGCCGACGATCGCGACGTCCGTGCCGGCCGTCCGGGGCCCGGGAGCCGGCCGGACCGCCCGGAGCACCTCCGTGCCGGTGCCTTCGAGCCAGGCCGCGAGCGAGGCGATCGTAGGGTGCCGGAAGAGATCGACGATCGACAGATCGCGGCCCAGGGCGCGGCGCAGGCCCGTCTGGACCTCGACCAGGAGCAGGGAGTGCCCGCCCACGTCGAAGAAGTTGTCGTGGACGCCGATCCGCTCCACCCCGAGGATCTCCTTCCAGAGGGCGGCGATCTCCTGTTCGAGCCGCCCGCGGGGGGCGAGGAACCCGCGCTCCGGGCCGCCCTCCGGCCGGCCGGTCTCCCGGCGCGTGAGAGCGCCGCGGTCGACCTTGCGGCTGGGCGTGAGCGGCAGCTCGGAGAGCGCGACGAACGCCGACGGCACCATGTGCTCCGGGAGCGTCCGGCGCAGATGGTCCCGCAGCTCCGCCGTATCGGGCTCGCCCGGCGTCCGGGGGACGAAGAAGGCAACGAGCTGGACGCCGCCGCGGCCGGGCCGCGCCACCACCACGCCCTGGAGGACCCCGGGGTGGCTTTCGAGCGCGACCTCGATCTCCCCCAGCTCGATGCGGAAGCCGCGGACCTTCACCTGGTGGTCGATCCGTCCCAGGTACTCGACCGCGCCGTCGGGCAGGTGGCGGGCGAGGTCGCCGGTGCGGTAGAGGCGTTCTCCGGCCTCTCCCGGCACGAAGCGTTCGGCCGTGAGGTCAGGGCGCCGCCAATAGCCGCGGGCGAGCTGCACGCCGCCGATGCACAGCTCCCCGGCCACACCGGTCGGGACGGGCCGGAAGGACCGGTCGAGCACGTGGATGCCGGTGTTGGCCACCGGCCGTCCGATCGGCACGGCACCGTTCCACGCGACCTCGGCGCAGTCCCAGGAGGTGACGTCGACCGAGGCCTCGGTGGGGCCGTAGAGGTTTTCGAGCCGCGCGGAGAGCCGCTCCCGGAAGCGCCGGCGCAGCTCCGGGGAGAGGGCCTCCCCGCTCGCGACCACCAGCCGCAGGTCCGGAGAGGCCGGGAGGTCCGGCTGCGCGAGGAAGACCTGGAGCATCGAGGGCACGAAATGGGTCACGGTCACCCGCTCGCGCGCCATGATCCCGGCGAGGTAGGCGGCGTCGCGGTGGCCTCCGGGCCGCGCGACCACGAGGCAGGCGCCGGTGATCAGGGGCCAGAAGAGCTCCCAGACCGAGACATCGAAGCTGTAGGGGGTCTTCTGGAGCACCCGGTCGTCCGGGGTCAGGCCGTAGGCCTCCTGCATCCACAGCAGGCGGTTGACGATCCCGCGGTGGGGGATCATCACCCCCTTGGGCCGGCCCGTCGAGCCGGAGGTGTAGAGCACATAGGCGAGGCTCGCTTCGGAGACCTCGGGGAGCGCGGGGAGCGCGGGGGTGCCATCCTCCGCCCCGGAGCCGTCCCAACCCTCTTCGAGGAGGAGGACGCGCGTCTCGACCGCGGGCAGGATCGCGAGCAGCCGTCCCTGGGCGAGGAGCACCGGCACGCGCGCCTCCTCGATCATCCCGGCGAGCCGCTCGGCCGGGTGCTCGGGATCGAGCGGCAGGTAGCCGCCGCCGGCCTTGAGGATGCCCAAAAGCGCCACCACCATCTCGACCGAGCGCTCCATCAGCACGCCCACGGCCACGTCCGGACCGGCGCCCAGGCCGCGGAGGAGGTGGGCCAGGCGGTCGGTCAACCGGTCGAGCTCGGCATAGGTGACGGTGCGGCCCTCGAACACGACGGCCGGCGCTTCGGGGGCGTGGGCCGCCCGGGCGGCGAAGAGCTCGTGGAGCAGGACCCCGGCCGGACGCGGCACCGCCGTGTCGTTCCACTCGTGCCGGAGCTGGTGGGCCTCCGGAGCGGACAGGAGCGGCAGCTCGGAGAGCCGCGCCTCCGGACGGCTCGCGACGCCTTCCGCCAGGAGGCTCAGGCGATCGAGGAGCCGGGCCATGGTGGACGGATCGAACAGGTCCCGGTTGTACTCCAGGTCCCCGGAGAGGAGGCCGCCGGTCTCGTAGACGGTGAGCAGGAGGTCGAACCGCGCCGTGCCGCTGTCGACCGGAAGGGGCACCAGGGTCAGGCCCGGCAGCTCGAGGCTGCCCTGGGGGACGTTCTGGAACGCGAGCATGGCCTGGACGAGCGGAGAGTGGGCGAGGCTGCGCTCCGGCTGCAGGCTGTCGACGAGCCGCTCGAACGGCAGGTCCTGGTGGGCGTAGGCGCCGAGCGTCATGTCGCGCATCCGGCCGAGGAGGCTTGCGAAGGACGGATCTCCCGTCATCTCGGCCCGGAGCACCAGCGTGTTGACGAACAGCCCGAGCAACCGCTCCGTCTCGGCGCGGTCGCGGCCGGCGATCGGGGTGCCGAAGAGGAGGTCGTCCGCGCCGGTCTGCCGGGACAGCAGGGCCGCGAACAGGGAGGAGAACGTCATGAAGAGGGTGGCCCTCTGCCGGCGGGAGAGCTCGCCCAGGGCGGCGGAGAGACCCGGAGACAGCGCGAAGCTCCGGTGGGCGCCCCGGAGGCTCCGCACGGCGGGCCGGGGGCGGTCGGTGGGCAGGTCGAGCACGTGGGGCGCGCCGGCCAGCCGCTCCCGCCACCAGCGGAGGCGGTCCTCCAGGACCTCGGGAAGCCACGCGCGCTGCCAGACGGCGTAGTCCGCGTACTGGACCGGCAGGTCCGGCAGGACGGGGCTCCGGCCCGTGGCGAGCGCGCGGTACAGCTCGGTCAGCTCTCCGATCAGCACCCCCATCGACCAGGCGTCCGACACGATGTGATGCTGGTTGAAGAGCACGATGTGGGACTCGGCTCCGAGGCGCAGGATCGCGGCCCGCACGAGCGGCCCGCGGGCCAGGTCGAACGGGCGCGCGGCCTCTTCGCGGGCGAGCCTCAGGGCCTCCGGGAGCCGGAGCGCCTCGGGCAGCCCGTCCAGGTCGATCCGGGGCGGCGCGGTCTTGAGGGACGGCGCGATCACCTGGACCGGCCGGTTCCCGGCCGCGCTTTCGGCCAGGTGGAAGGTAGTGCGCAGCGCCTCGTGGCGTTCGACGACCCCGGCGAAGCTCGCGGCCAGAAGGGGAAGCGAGAGCGTGCCGTGGAGCTCGAGCGCCAGGGGCAGGTTGTAGAACGGGCTCTCCGGCTGCAGGCGGTCCAGGAACCAGAGCCTCTCCTGGGCGAAGGAGAGGGGCAGGTCGCGGCCGCGCGGCACCGGGACCAGGGGCGGGGCCGCAG
>DATEIO010000014.1:0-2193 GCA_035278895.1 Thermoanaerobaculia bacterium
GGTGGAGCGCGCGTCCGGGGCCGTGGCGCTGGTCCTGGGCAACGAGGAGCTGACCTACGGCGAGCTCGACCTGCGGGCGAACCGGCTCGCCCGGTTCCTGGGGCGCCTGGGCGTTGGCCCGGAGAGCGTGGTCGCGATCGCCGCCGGGCGCTCGTTCGACCGCATCGTCGCGCTCCTCGCCGTGCTCAAGGCGGGCGGGGCCTACCTGCCTCTAGACCCCGAATACCCTGCGGAGCGCCTTGCCTCCATGTTGGAGGACTCGGGCGCCCGGGTCCTGGTTGCCGAAGACGATCTCCTCCCCAGGTTTTCGGGATACCCGGGCCGGACGGTGGCGCTCGCGGCGGACCGGGAGCGGATCGGCCGGGAGAGCGGGGAGGCGCCCCCGTCCCGCGCCGTCCCGGAAAACCTGGCGTACGTCATCTACACCTCGGGGTCCACGGGCCGGCCCAAGGGCGTGCTCCTCACGCACCGCGGGCTGCTGAACCTCACGGCAGCCCAGATCCCGCTCTTCGACCTCGCGCCGGGCCGGCGGGCGCTCCAGGTGGCCTCCTTCGGCTTCGACGCCTCGGTCTCCGAGATCTTCACGGCCCTCCTGTCGGGCGCCTCGCTGGTGCTGGCGGAGCGCGACGACCTGATGCCCGGCCCGGGCCTCGCCCGCCTCGTGCGGGAGCAGAGAATCACGACCGCCACCTTCACCCCGTCGGCTCTCGCGGCGCACGAGGCGGCGGAACCGGACGACAGGCTCCCCGGAATCGAGACCCTCGTGATAGCCGGCGAGGCCTGCCCCCCGGACCTCGCGGCGCGCTGGTCCCCGGGGAGGCGGCTCGTCAACGCCTATGGCCCCACGGAGGGCACGGTCTGCGCCTCGGCGGAGGCGGTGTCCGGCGGCGGCACGCCCGGGATCGGGAGGCCGATCGCCAACGTCCGGCTCCGGATTCTCGATCCCCATCTCGGGATCGCGCCGGTGGGCATCCCGGGGGAGATCGCGATCGGCGGCGTGGGCCTCGCCCGGGGGTATCTCGGCCGGCCAGAGCTGACCGCCGAGCGGTTCGTGCCCGATCCGGCCGGGACGGCCCCGGGGGAGCGCCTGTACCGCACCGGCGACCTCGGGCGCTTCAGGGCCAACGGCCGGCTCGACTTCCTGGGCCGCATCGACCACCAGGTGAAGATCCGCGGCTTCCGCATCGAGCCGGGAGAGATCGAGGCGGCGCTCGTCCGCCATCCGCGCGTCCGCGAGGCCGTGGTCGTGGCGCGCGAGGACGCTCCCGGCGGCCTGCGGCTCGTCGCCTACCTCGTGCCGGCGGGGGAGGAGGGGGGGCCGCCGGCCGCGGAGCTGCGGGACTTCCTGGCCGGCAGCCTCCCCGAGCACATGATCCCCGGCGCGTTCGTCGCCCTGGCCGCCCTGCCGCTCACGCCGAGCGGCAAGCTCGACCGCAAGGGCCTCCCGAAGCCTGAGCTGGATCGGGAAGCCGACCGCCCCTTCGCGGCCCCGAGCGGCCCGGTGGAGGAGCTGGTGGCGGGGATCTGGAGCCAGGTGCTCGGCGTCGAGCGGGTAGGGGCCCACGACCGCTTCTTCGACCTGGGCGGCCACTCGCTGCTCGCGACCCAGGTGGTCTCGCGGCTGCGCACGGCAGCCGGCGTGGAGCTTCCGGTGCGCGCCCTCTTTGAAGCGCCCACGGTCGCCGCCCTCTCCAAAAAGATCGAGGCGGTCCGCCGCACGCTCGGCCTGGCCGAGGCTCCCCCCCTGGTGCGGGTGCCGCGCGAGGGAGGTCTCCCGCTCTCGTTCGCCCAGAGCCGGCTCTGGCTCCTGGACCGGTTGGAGCCCGGCTCGCCGCTCTACAACATCCCCCAGGCGCTGGCGCTCCACGGCCCGCTGCAGGTCGGGGCTCTGGCCGCGGCGCTCGCCGAGATCCTCCGCCGCCACGAGGGGCTCCGCACCCGCTTCGAGGAGGTGGACGGCCAGCCGGTGCAGGTGATCCTTCCGGACGTCCCGTTCTCCCTGCCGGTCGTGGACCTTGCGGGGATTCCCGGGGGAGAGGATCTGGCTGAGGAGATCACGGCGGCGGAGGCGGCCCGGCCGTTCGACCTCTCCCAGCCGCCCCTCCTGCGCGCGGCGCTCCTCCGGCTGGGGGAACGGGAGCACCGGCTGCTCCTGACCCTCCACCACATCGTCTCGGACGGGTGGTCCCAGGC
>DATEIO010000015.1:0-2340 GCA_035278895.1 Thermoanaerobaculia bacterium
CTCCCGGACGGCGGGGGGGGCGATGGGAGAGGGGACAGGGGTGAGGTTCCCGGGCGGGGGCTCGCCCAAGCGCTTCAGGTTGACGCGCCCGTCAACGCTGCGCTATGAAGCACCCGGTGTGTTTCGTCCCTCCTTCCTTCACCTTGGGGAGAAAAACATGAAACGATTTTCGGCTTTCTGCGCCGTCGCCTTGCTCGCGCTGGCGCCTCGGGTGGCTTCGGCCGCCTCGCAGATGGACCCTTCTCTGCTCGCGGGTCTGAAGGCGCGCTCCATCGGGCCCGCCACCATGAGCGGCCGCGTGGCTGCGGTGGACGTGGCCGACTCCAATCCTGATCTGGTCTACGTGGGGACCGCGGCGGGCGGCGTGTGGAAGTCGGTCAACGGCGGGCTCACCTGGGCCCCCACGTTCGATGACCAGCCGGTCGCCTCGATCGGCGATGTGCAGATCTTCCAGCCCAACCCCGACGTGGTCTGGGTCGGCTCGGGCGAGGGCAATCCGCGCAACAGCGTCTCGATCGGCAACGGGGTCTACCGCACACTGGACGGCGGGCTGACCTGGCAGCACCTGGGGCTCGAAAAGACCGAGCGCATCCACCGCGTGGTCCTCCACCCGAGAGACCCCAACGTGGCCTGGATCGCCGCCCTGGGACAGCTCTGGGGCGAAAACCCCGACCGTGGGGTCTACCGCACGACCGACGGCGGCAGGAGCTGGAAGAAGGTCCTCTACGTGGACGAGCGGACCGGCGCGGCCGACCTGATCGCCGATCCTTCGAATCCGAACCACCTGATCGCGGCGATGTGGGACTTCCGGCGCTGGCCCTGGATCTTCCGCTCCGGCGGCCCCGGCTCCGGCCTCTACCAGACCTGGGATGGCGGCGAGACCTGGAAGAAGCTGACCGAAGAGGACGGCCTCCCCAAGGGGAACCTGGGCCGGACCGGACTCGCCATCTCGCATTCGAACCCGAACATCATCTACGCGTTGGTCGAGGCGGACAAGAGCGCGCTCCTGCGCTCGGACGACAACGGCAAGACCTGGAAGACCGTCAACGACGACCCACGGACGGCCGAGCGCCCCTTCTACTACGCCGACATCAAGGTCGATCCGGAGTGGCCGAACCGGCTCTACAACCTGACGGCCCGCCTCCAGGTCTCCGAAGACAGCGGCAAGACCTGGAACGGCCTCGGCCGCTCGCGCGAGATCCACGGCGACTACCACGACCTGTGGATCAACCCGAACGACCCCGAGCACATGATCGCCGCCAACGACGGCGGCCTCGGCATCTCCCGCGACCGCGGCGAGACCTGGATGTTCGTGGGCAACCTTCCGGTCGGGCAGTTCTACCACGTGAACGTGGACATGGACCGGCCGTACAACGTCTACGGCGGTCTCCAGGACAACGGCTCCTGGCGCGGCCCGAGCTCCACGCGGGAGGGGGGCGGCATCCGCAGCTCCTCCTGGGAGGTGGTCGGCGGCGGCGACGGCTTCGACACGAGCCCGGACCCCGAAGACTCCATGAAGGGCTATTCGATGTCCCAGGGCGGCGAGCTCGTCCGCTGGGACCTCCGCAGCCGGAGCGCCACGACGATCCGCCCGCCGGACCCGCTGCCCGGCGACGGCCGCGAGAAGCTCCGCTTCAACTGGAACGCCGGCCTCGCCCAGGACCCCTTCGAGCCGGGCACGATCTATTACGGCAGCCAGTACCTCCACAAGTCGACCGACCGGGGCGACAACTGGACGATCATCAGCCCGGACCTGACCACGGACGATCCGGAAAAGCAGAAGGGTTCCCAGAGCGGCGGCCTGACGCCGGACGTGACCGCCGCGGAAAACCACACGACGATCGTCGCCATCGCCCCCTCTCCGCGCGAGAAGGGGGTTCTGTGGGTCGGCACCGATGACGGCCGGCTCCACGTGACGCGCGACGGCGGCAAGACTTGGACGAGCGTCGAGAAAAACGTCTCCGGCGTGCCGGCGAACACGTGGATCCCCCACATCACTCCTTCGAAATACGACGCCGCCTCGGCCTTCGTGGTGTTCGACAACCATCGGCGCGCGGATTTCGCTCCCTACGTCTACCGGACGGACGACTGGGGCAAGACCTGGAAGAGTCTGACGACCAAGGACGTCCAGGGCTATGCCTACAAGGTCGAGCAGGACCCGGTCGACAAGGACCTCCTGTTCCTGGGGACCGAATTCGGCCTCTGGGTGTCCTTCGACGGCGGCGCCAGGTGGCACCGGTGGACTCACGGCGTGCCGACCACGTCCGTGATGGACCTGGTCGTCCACCCGCGCGACCAGGACCTCGTGATCGCCACCCACGGCCGTGCGATGTACATCGT
>DATEIO010000016.1:0-16524 GCA_035278895.1 Thermoanaerobaculia bacterium
CGGCCGCGCCCCCCAGCAGGACGCGCTCGCTCTCATCGGCTCCGGGCTCGTCCACTTCGTCGCGAGCGACTCCCACGGACCCCGCCGCCGCCCGCCCGGCCTCACCCGCGCCTGCCGGACGATCGCCCTCCGCTTCGGAGAGACGACGGCGCGACGCCTGTCCGTCGACAACCCCCGGGCTGTGATCGAGGACCGCCCTCTGCCCGCGAGCGCCGTATGAAGAGACTTCCCCTCCTGGCCTTCGTCCTCCTCGGAGCCGCCCTGCCCGCCCGCGCCGCGGTCGACCCGTTCTACACGAGCCTCCTGCGCGACGGCATGCACGCCTACGACCGCAAGGACTACGCGGCCGCGGCGCACGACCTGCGCCTCGCCTGCTTCGGGATGCTCGACGACGAAAAGGCCCTGACCGACTGCCTCGCCCGGCTGGCCCTGGCGCAGGACCGGGCCGAGGACCTGGACGGGTTCCGCGAGACCTTCCGCCGCCTGACCGAGGTCGAGGAACGGTTCGGGACCTACAGCCAGGGGACCCTGGCGCCCGAGCTCCGCTCCGCTCTGGACCAGCGGCTCGCGGCCCGCATCCCGGCGCCCACCCTGGAGAGCGTGCCGGCCTTCCGGGGAATCGTGAAGAAGCCCGCCGCCCCGGCGCCCGTGCAGACGGCGGCTCCCGTTGCGGCGGCTCCGGCCCCGGCCTCCCCGGAGCCGGCGGTGCCCGGACCCATCACTCCCGCGGAGCAGGGCAAGATGGCGCAGGTGCGCAAGCTTCTGGACGCCCCGAAGTCCTCGACCCGGGACTTGAAGCAGGCCTACCAGCTCGCCCGCGACGTGGCGGGCGCCCACCCCGAGGCCAAGGATGCGCAGTACCTCGCCGGGGAGGCCGCCTACCGCCTGTCCAACTGGTCCGAAGCCACGACGTGGTTCCGCCGCGGGGGCGATCCCGGGGAAGACGAGCCGGAGCTCCTCTTCTACCTGGCCGTCTCCCTCTACAAGACGGGAGACCAGGCCGGCGCCGCCGCCACGATGAGGCGGGCCATCCCCAAGCTCCAGAAGACCCCGTTCGTCGAGGAGTACGAGAGGAAGATCCTCGGCCAGTAGCGATTTGCTAGAATGAAGGCAGCTTTGAGAGGAGATTTCGGGATGAACGCACGCGGCCTCTTCGCCCTGGCACTGCTCTTCGGCACGACGGGAGCCTGGGCCCAGACCGTCTCGGTCGAGAAGATCCCCTGCATCCCGCCGGAGAAAAACGCCGTCGTCCGCGGCACCGTCGCCTCCGCGGGACCGGAGCTGGCCCCCCGCCTCTACTTCCGCTGGAAGAACAACGCGAACGGCAACAAGGCCTTCTACTGGGTCACCCTGGAAGCCGAGCCCGGCGGACGCTATTGGGCGATCCCCCCGAAGCCGGAAAAGCGCAATGAGGAGGTGGAGTACTACGGCGCCCTGGTCGACCCTGCCGGCAAGGTGGTGGCCCGCTCCGAGACCCGGACCTCCCCGGTCACCCGGGATTGCCAGGTCAAGCTCACCCCCAAGGAGCAGGGCGTGGCCCAGAACCTGACCGTGGGCGAGACCTCCCCCGACCAGCAGGGCCGCGAGGTGCTGGCCTTCCTCTGCGACGGCGTCGTCACCCGCATCAACCACGCGGGCATCCGCCGCTCGGACGACGTCTGCCGCGCCTGCGTGGTGGCCTGGAGAAAAGGCGTGCTCATCCCGGCCGCGCTCGGCGCCGGCCTGGTCGGGGTGGTCACCACGGACGACGATCCCGAGCCCTCGCCGTCGAGGCCTTAAGAACACGGACGGACACGGACGAGCACGGACTGGCACGGACAGGGAGCGCAGGCTGTCCGTGCAGGTCCGTGTCAGTCCGTGCTCGTCCGTGGTGCCGTGTCTCCGTTCTCTCCCCGCGCGACACCTTAGTTCGTGCGGCTGGCTTCTTTTTTGAATAGCTCCGGGAAGTCTGCCGGAAGTATTCGCCACCCCCATTCCCCATCGAGTTCCCACGAGGAGAGTACCCTGATGAGCCGAGTTTCCGTCTTTCCGACCCCGGCGCCCGACCGGGGCAACGAGTCTTCCGCGAGCCACCTGATTTCACCCCATGGCGGGGAGCTGGTCGACCTCCTCGTCTCCCCCGAACGGGCGGCCGAGCTCAAGGCCTCCTCGCGGGACTGGCAGTCCTGGGACCTGACCCCGCGGCAGCTCTGCGACCTGGAGCTGCTGGTGAACGGCGGGTTCTCCCCGCTCCGGGGCTTCATGGGCAAGGCCGACCACGATTCCGTGTGCGAGCGGATGCGCCTGGCCGACGGTACCCTGTGGCCGATCCCGATCTGCCTGGACGTGACCCCGCAGGTCGCCGACAAGCTCCGGGTGGGCGGCGCCCTCGCCCTGCGCGACCTCGAGGGGGTGATGCTCGCCGTGATGCACGTCGAAGAGCTCTGGGAGCCGAACCGTGAAGAGAGCGCCCAGGCGACCTTCGGCACCACCGATCCGACCCACCCGGGCGTGGCGCACCTCCTCCACCGCACCAACAGCGTGGCCGTGGGCGGCAGGATCGAGGGGATTCAGCTCCCGGCGCACTACGACTTCCGGCCTCTGCGCCACACCCCGGCCGAGCTGCGCGCCGAGTTCGCCCGCGAGGGCTGGCGCCGCGTGGTGGCCTTCCAGACCCGCAACCCCATGCACCGCGCCCATTGCGAGCTGACGCTGCGCGCCGCCAAGGAGGCCCGCGCGAACCTCCTGATCCACCCCACGGTGGGCATGACCAAGCCGGGCGACCTGGACCACTACACCCGCGTGCGGTGCTACCAGTCGATCCTCCACCGCTTCCCGCAGCACACGGCGAAGCTCTCGCTCCTCCCCTTGGCCATGCGCATGGGCGGCCCGCGCGAGGCGCTGCTGCACGCCATCATCCGCAAGAACTACGGTTGCACCCACTTCATCGTGGGGAGAGACCACGCCGGCCCGGGCGCAGACAAGCAGGGCAAGCCCTTCTACGGCCCCTACGACGCCCAGGAGATGGTCCGCCAGCACGAGGAAGAGCTGGGCGTCGCCATGGTGCCCTTCAAGATGGTCTCCTATGTCGAAGAGCTGGACGCCTACCTTCCCCAGGACGAGATCCCCGAGGGCAAGCGCACCCTGGACATCTCCGGCACCGAGCTGCGCCGCCGCCTCCAGCAGGGGAGCGAGCTGCCCGGCTGGTTCACCTTCCCCGAGGTCGCCGACGAGCTGCGCCGCACTCATCCGCCCCGGCACAAACAGGGCTTTACGGTCTTCATGACCGGCCTCTCAGGCGCCGGCAAGTCGACGATCGCCTCCGCCCTCCTCGTCAAGTTCATGGAGATGGGCGGCCGGCCGGTCACGCTGCTCGACGGCGACATCGTGAGGAAGAACCTCTCCTCGGAGCTCAACTTCTCGAAGGAGCACCGGGACATCAACATCCGCCGCATCGGCTTCGTGGCTTCCGAGATCACGAAGAATGGCGGCATCGCGATCTGCGCCCCGATCGCCCCCTACGACAGCGTGAGGAAAGAGGTGCGGACCCTGATCGAGCCGGGCGGCGGCTTCGTGCTCGTCCACATCGCCACCTCGATCGACGTCTGCGAGCAGCGGGACCGGAAGGGGCTCTACGCCAAGGCGCGGGCGGGCATTCTCAAGGAGTTCACCGGCATCTCCGACCCCTACGAGGTCCCGACGGATGCCGAGGTGGTGATCGACACGGCGACCCTGTCTCCCGAGGAGGCGGCGCAGGAGATCCTGCTCTACCTCGAGCGGGAAGGCTTCGTCGGCGGTGAGATGAGGTCGGCCTGACCGTGGCCTCCGCGGAGGACCTCGCCCGCATCCGGGAAGCGCTCG
This sequence comes from Thermoanaerobaculia bacterium, assembly GCA_035278895.1. Lineage (GTDB taxonomy): Bacteria > Acidobacteriota > Thermoanaerobaculia > Multivoradales > UBA5704 > DATARR01. Next base: position 3,841 of record DATEIO010000016.1, read on the forward strand.
AAGCGGCCCGCGCCGTCTTCGCGCGCTACACCCCCGGCGACGTGGACGCCCGGATCAAGGCGGGGGACGACCCCGTGACCGCGGCGGACACCGAGGTGGACGCCCTGCTCCGCCGGCTCCTCCCCCGGGACGGCGAGGGGTGGCTCTCCGAGGAGACCACCGACGACCTCTCCCGCCTTGGCCGCCGGCGCGTCTGGGTGGTCGACCCCTTGGACGGCACCCGCGAGTTCGTGCAGGGCATCCCCGAGTGGTGCGTCTCCATCGGGCTCGTCGAGGACGGCGAGCCCGTGGCCGGGGGCATTTTGAACCCTGTCACGGGCCAGGCCATCGTGGGCGCCCAGGGCCTGGGCGTCACCCTGAACGGCCGGCCCGCCCGCGTCTCGGACCACCCGACTCTCGCCGGTGCCCTCGTCGTGGCGAGCCGGAGCGAGGTCAAGCGCCGCGAGTGGGAGGGCTACACCGAGGGCCTTTTTACGATGCGCCCCACCGGCTCGGTCGCCTACAAGCTCGGCCTCGTCGCCGCCGGATTGGTCGACGCCACCTGGACGCTCACCCCCAAGCACGAGTGGGACGTGGCGGCCGGCGTGGCGCTGGTCCTGGCCGGCGGCGGCACGGTCCTGACCGGCCAGCTCGACGAGATCCGCTTCAATCGCGAGAAGCCCAAGCTCTCCCGGCTGATCGCCGCGCCGCCGCAGCTCATCCCCGAGATCGAAGCCGAGATCGCGCGGAAGGGGTGAGCGCCGTTCTCCCCGACTGGTAAGGACTGCAAGGACATCAAGGACCTCAAGGACGAAAAGGACTTCCGAGCTGTTGTCCTTTGGGTCCTTGGTGTCCTTGCAGTCCTTGAGGTCCTTCGTTTTCCCGGACAGGGCCTCCAGCCTTGCCTCCAACCCCTTCTTCTGCAACAATTCGGCCGCGCCTTAACGAAAAAGCCGTTTAGACCTCCGAAGCTTGCTGTAAGCCGACGTGCAGCCCCTCGACCTCGTTTTCGTTTCGACCGGCCTGGAGCTGGATGGCGGTGGCCGTGCCGCGGCCGGGCGGCTCCTGGCGGGAGCGGCGGCGCGCTTTGCCGCAGAGCGGGGGATGGCGTTCCGCCTCCTGACGCTCGGGAAGAACGGCGCGCCCTCTTCCGGGATCGAGACGCGGTCGTTCGCGGGACGCCCCACGGCGCTCGCCTGGAATCTGTGGCGGGAGCAGACGGCCGGGCGGCCGGCGGCCTATATCTTCGACCTTCTGGGACCGGCTCGGGTGCAGGCGTACGTCCCACCGAGCTTCCGGGCGCCGTATCTCATTCCCCTCCTGGGCATCGAGGTCTGGCGCCCGCTCTCGCTCGACCGCCGGAAGGCCCTCGCAAACGCCACGGTGAAGTTCGCCATCTCCCGCCACACGCTCGACCGCGCTCTCCCCTTCTGCCCCGACCTCGCGGGGACGGCCGTCCTCCCCCTGGCCCTGGAGGAGAGGGAGCCGGCGGGCGCTCTCGACCCGGCGGTCCTCGAACGGGCCGGTGAAGGATTCTTCCTCATCGTGGGGAGGATGGCCTCGACCGAACGGTACAAGGGGCACGACCAGATCCTCGCAGCCCTCCCGCCGGGCGCCCGGCTCGTGGTGGCGGGCGATGGGGACGACCGGCCGCGCCTGGAGGCGAAAGCGGCGGAGCTGGGGGTGGCGGACCGGGTCTTCTTCACCGGGTTCGTCTCCGAGGCGACGCTCGCGGAGCTCTACCGGCGGTGCGCCGCTCTCGTCATGCCGAGCCGGGGCGAGGGATTCGGCCTCGTCTACCTGGAGGCCATGCGGGCCGGCAAGCCTTGCGTGGCCGCCCGGGGGAGCGCGGCCGAGGAGATCGTGGTGGACGGCGAGACCGGGCTGCTCGTGGACCCGGACGACTCGCGGCAGCTCGCCCGCTGCCTGGCCGACCTGCTCGGGTGTCCTCCGGGAGCGCGCCGGATGGGCGAGGCCGGACGGGAGCGCTGGCACCGGGAGTTCGGGGTGGACCGGTTCCGGGAGCGCCTCACCCCCCTGCTCGAGGAGCTGACGGCCTGATGTGCGGGTTGAACGGCATCCTCCGGCTGACGGACGGGGCCCCGCCGGTGGACCGGGAAGAGGTGCTGCGCACGCGCGACGCCATGGCGCTCCGCGGGCCGGACGGCTGCGGCGCCTGGTTTTCCGGCGATGGGCGAATCGGCCTCGGCCACCGGCGGCTCGCGATTCTCGACCTCTCCTCCGCGGGGGCCCAGCCCATGGCATCGGAGGACGGGCGGCTGCGGATCGTGTTGAACGGCGAGATCTACAACTTCCGGGAGCTCCGGCGGGAGTTGGAGGGAGAAGGCCACAGCTTCCGCTCGCAGAGCGACACGGAGGTCCTCCTCGCGCTCTATGCCCGGGACGGCGCGGCCATGCTTCCCCGTCTCCGCGGGATGTTCGCCCTGGCGATCTGGGACGGCGCGGAAAAAACCTTGCTCCTCGCCCGCGATCCTCTGGGGATCAAACCGCTCTATTACGCGGCGGACGGAGGGACGCTCCGCTTCGCCTCGCAGGTGAAGGCACTGGAGAGGGGCGGAGGGATCTCGAAAGAGACCGATCCGGCCGGGCTCGCGGGGTTCCTCCTGTGGGGGGCGGTGCCGGAGCCTTGGACGATCCGGCGGGCGGTCCGGGCGCTGCCTGCAGGGACGTTTTTGCTGGTTGTAGACGGCCGGGCTGGGGAGCCCAAACCGTTCGGCCACCTCGCGCCGGCTCCCCTTCCTCCCGCGGAGGCCGTGGAGGACTCGGTCGCGGCGCACCTCGTCTCCGACGTGCCGGTCGCGGTGTTCCTCTCGGCCGGGCTGGACTCGGGGCTGATCGCCGCCCTCGCCCGGCGGCACCTGCCGGAGCCGCCGATGACGTTCACCCTGCGCTTCGACGTTCTCGCGGATACGCCGCTCGACGAGGCGCCGCTCGCCGCCCAAGTGGCGCGGACGCTCGGCACCCGCCACGTGGAGCGCCGGGTGGGCCGGGAGGACTTCGCGGCGCTGTGGCCGGAGGCGCTCGCGGCCATGGACCAGCCGTCGATCGACGGGCTCAACACGTTCGTGGTGAGCCGGGCGGCGCAGGAGGCGGGGTTGAAGGTCGTGCTCTCCGGCCTCGGTGGGGACGAGGTCTTCGGGAGCTACCCCTCGTTCACGGACGTGCCGCGCGGGGCGCGGATCGCCCGCGGGGCCGGCTGGCTGCCAGGGACCTCCCCCGCCTGGGCGGGCCTCGCGCGGCGCCTGGCGCCGGACCGCCCCAAGGTAGCCGGGCTCCTGCGCCACGGGGGGAGCCTCGCGGGGAGCTACTTCCTGCGGCGCGGCCTCTTCCTCCCCGAGGAGCTGCCGGCGGTGATGGGCCGCGAGGCCGCCGAGGAGGGGCTCCGGCATTACGACCCGGTGGCGGACGCGGCGCGGGCGTTAAACGGCCACGCGGACGGCTGGCTCGCCGTTCACGTCCTGGAGACGGCGCTCTACATGAGAAACCAACTCCTCCGCGATTCGGACTGGGCCTCGATGGCCTCGTCGGTCGAGCTGCGGGTTCCGCTCGCGGACGCGCGGCTCAGGTCCCACCTCGCGGCGGCCGGGTTCGAGCCGGCGCGGAGCCGGGGCAAGGCCGCCTTCGTGCGGAGCGTGGCGCCGGAGCTGCCGGCGGCCCTCTTCGACCGGCCGAAGACCGGGTTCTACATCCCGGTCGTGCAATGGATGCGGCCGGAGGCTGCGGGGTTGCGGCAGGGGGAGCAGTCGCGGTGGCTCGCGCGGCGGGTGCTCGAGGAGATGGGATGAGCGCCGTCGCCTTGCTGGAGCAGAGGCGCCTCCGGAGGTGGGCCGGCATCCTCTCGGCCTACTTCTCCACCCAGACGCTCACGCAGCTCGCGGGGATCGCGGCCGGGCTCCTGTACATCCGCTTCCTGCCGGTGGGGGAGTTCGCGCTCTACACCCTGGCGTTTTCGGTGATCACCTTCTTCACCTTCCTCTCGGACCTGGGGAGCACGACCTCCCTGATCCACTTCTTCCACCGCACGACCCGGGAGGGGACGGGCGACTTCCGCGACTTCTCGGACGCCGTGCTCTCGCTGCGCCGGGGGGCGTTCCTCGTGGGGGCGGTGGCGGTTCTGGCCGTGTTCCCGCGGATGGCCGCCGCCAAGGGGTTCGGCCTCGAGGACGCGCTCCTGGCGACCGCCGGGATCGTGCTCACGGTCTGGTTCCAGATCCGCGCGTCGCTCCGGGTGCTCGGCCTGCGGCTCGCGGACCGCTACGGCAAGTCGTACCGGGCGGAGCTCGCGGGCGGGGCCCTGCGGCTTCTGCTCGCCGGGGTGATCGTGGTTTCGGGGCTGCTCCACGCCTGGCTCGGCGTGCTCGCCGCCGCGGTGGCCGCGGGGGCGGTCGCGACCCTCGCCCGGCCGGAGGACGAGACCCGGGAGGCCGGGGCGCGGGACCTCGGACCCTACCGCCGCCGGGTGCTGCGCTACCTCCTGCCGACGCTCCCCGCGGCGCTCTACTTCGCGGTCCAGGGGCCGCTCGTGGTCTGGCTCGCGGCCACCTTCGGCGGCACGCGCAACATCGCGGAGGTGGGGGCCCTCTCCCGCCTGGGGCTCGTGGTGGGGCTCCTTTCAGGGCTCATCGGCACGGTCTTCCTGCCGCGCCTCGCGCGGATCCCGGACGAGCGGCTCTACCGGATCCGCTTCTTCCAGTTCGGCGGAGCCCTCCTGGCCGCCGCCGCGGCCCTGGTGCTCGCCGCGGCGGTGGCGCCCCGGCTGTTTCTCCTCCTCCTGGGCCCCCACTACTCGGGCCTCGACACGGAGCTCCTGCTCGTGGTTTCGGCCTCGGCCCTCTCGCTCCTCGACGGCTATGCGGTCAACGTGAACCTCGCCCGCTCGTGGACGCGGTGGCAGAGCGTCTGCCTCGCGGTCCAGATCGCCCTCCAGGCAGTCCTCGTCGCGCTCCTGCCTTTGGAGAGCACGGGGAACCTCCTCCTCTTCAACCTGCTGAGCGCGGGGCTCGCCCTGACGCTCCAGCTCGTGACGGCGATGACCGGGTTCTTCCGGCCCGCCTGGGTATACTGGTCGTGATTGTCCCCGAGACGCCTCCGCTCCGCCCCGCGGACCACCCCCGGGTGGCCGTGGTCTACCCGACGACGTTCGGGGAGGGCGGGGTCTACGGCGGCGGCGAGCGCTACGCCGTGGAGCTCGCCCGGGCCCTCTCCCGCCGGGTGCCCGCCCGCCTCGTCACCTTCGGCGAGAAGCCGGAGCGGCGGCAGGAGGGGAGCCTCGAGATCCGGGTGCACCGCCCCCTTTCCTGGGTCGGCGGGGCGCGCAACAACCCGCTCTCGTTCGGCTTCCTCAGGGACCTCCTGGAGGCGGACGTGATCCACTGCGCGGCCTGGAACACCCTCGCGACCGACTTCGCCGTGCTGCTCGCCCGCTGGGCGGGTAAGCGGGTCTACGTGACGGACGTGGGCGGCGGCGCCGCGGTCTCGCTCGTGCGCCGGCTCGACCTGACGCGCCGGCTGGACGGCATCCTGCTGATCGCCGAGCCCGGCGGGGCCCAGTTCCTCGGCTACCGCGACCGGTGGAGCGTCATCTACGCCGGCATCGAGATCGAGCGCTACCGCCCGGCCGAGGGGACCCTCCGCCGCGGGGTGCTCTACGTGGGGCGGCTCCTCCCCCACAAGGGGATCGACGTGCTGATCGAGGCGCTCGACCCGGGAGTGCCTCTCCACGTGGTGGGCCGGCCCTACCACACGGAGTACTTCGAGCTGCTGAAACGCCTCTCCGCGGGCAAGGACGTGACCTTCGTCACCGATGCCACGGACGACGAGGTGATCGGCTTTTATCAGCGGGCCGCCGTGGCCGTGCTGCCGTCGGTCAACCGGACGGTCTATGGGGCGGAGTTCCCGCTGCCGGAGCTCCTCGGGTTCACCCTGATGGAGGCCATGTCGTGCGGCGCGGCGGCGATCTGCACCCGGGTGGGAGCCCTCCCCGAGGTGGTGGTGGACGGCGAGAGTGGCTTCGTGGTGCCGCCGAGCGATCCGGAGGCCCTCCGCGGCCGGCTGCGCCAGCTCCTGGCCGACCCGGAGCTCGCCGCCCGCCTGGGCCGCGCCGCGCGCCAGCGGATCGTGGACCGCTTCACCTGGGACGGGGTGGCCCGGCGCTGCCTGGAGGCGTACGCGCGATGATGGAAGACGGGCGCCCGATCGTGGTGGTGGGAGGCGGTGGCCATGCGAAGGTGGTGATCGAGATCCTGCTCGCCGCGGGCTGGCGGGTCGCGGGCTACACGGACGCCTCCGGCCGGCCGGGCGACGCTTTCGCGGGCGTTCCCTGGCTGGGGGACGACGGCGCGCTCCCCGCAGCGCTCTCCCGGGGGGTTCGCCACGCCATCGTGGCCCTGGGGGACAACGCGCTCCGCGGCCGGTTGCTCGCGAAGGTGGAGGCGCTCGGCTTTACGCCGGGCAACGCCGTCCACCCCGGGGCGGTGGTGTCGCCCACGGCCGTCCTCGGGCGCGGGGTCGCGCTGATGGCGGGGGCGATCCTGAACGCGGCGGTCACCCTGGGGGACGGCAGCATTGTCAACACCGGGGCCACGGTGGACCACGACGGCCGGATCGGCCGCGCGGTCCACATCGCGCCCGGCGCGCACCTGGCCGGAACGGTGACGGTGGAGGACCTGGCCCTGATCGGCGTCGGGTCGATCGTGGGCCGGGGCCGTCCCCTGCGCATCGGCCGCGGCGCCGTGGTCGGCTCAGGGTCGGTGGTGATCGAGGACGTGCCGGACGGAACGACAGTGGTGGGGAACCCCGCGCGGCCGATCGCGCGCCGGGTCCTCCCAGGAGATTTCGAGTGATGGCGGACTTCATCCCGGTGTCGGCCCCCGCGCTTTCGGGGAACGAGAAGAGCTACGTCAACGAGTGCCTGGACACGACCTGGATCTCCTCGATCGGGCCGTTCATCGACCGCTTCGAGCGCGGCTTCTCGGAGTATTGCGGGGTGCCCCACGCCATCAGCTGCTGTAACGGCACGGTGGCGCTCCACCTGGCCCTCCTGGGGTTGGGCATCGGGCCGGGGGACGAGGTGCTCGTCCCCTCGCTCACCTACATCGCCTCGGCCAACGCCGTGCGCTATTGCGGCGCCGAGCCGGTGTTCGTGGACAGCGATCCCTTGACCTGGAACCTCGATCCGGCGGACCTTGCCCGCAAGGCCACGCCGCGGACGCGGGCCGTGATGGCCGTGCACCTCTACGGCAAGCCCGCGCCCATGGCCGAGATCCTCGCCTTCGCCCGCCCGCGGGGGATCGCCGTGGTCGAGGACTGTGCCGAGGCGATCGGCGCGCTCTACGAAGGGAAGCCCGCGGGCGCGCTCGCGGACGTGGCCGCGTTCAGCTTCTTCGGCAACAAGGTGATTACCTGCGGCGAAGGAGGGATGGTGCTCACCGCGGACGAGGCGCTCGGCCGCACCATCCGCCAGCTGAAGGGGCAGGGGCAGGACTTCGAGCGCCGCTACTGGTTCCCCGTGGTCGGCTACAACTACCGGATGACCAACATCGCGGCGGCCCTGGGGCTCGCCCAGCTCGAGCGGATCGAGGACTACCTGGCCGCGCGGGACGAGATCGCCGCCTGGTACTGCGCCGAGCTCGACGGCTGCCCGGACCTCCAACTCGCCCTGCCCGACGGGCCCGGGGAGAAGAGCGTCTGCTGGCTCTTCAGCCTCGTTCTCTCCGGGGAGGCCGGAGAGCGCCGGGACGAGGTCATGGCCGCCCTCCGCGCGGAAGGGGTGGACAGCCGGCCGTTCTTCTACCCTTGCCACATCCTCCCTCCCTATGCCCGCCCCTTTCCCACCGACTGCCCCCACGCCGAGCGGCTGGGCGCCCGCGGCCTGTCGCTCCCGACCTGGGTGGGGATGACGCGGGACCACGTCCGCCGCGTGTCGGGGGCGCTTCTGAAAGCGGTCGAGGAGCTCGGCTCCGCGCGGCCGGAGGCCCGGGCCACGGCGCGATGACGGGTTTGGGATGAGGATTCTCCTGGTGAGCCATCCGCCCCTCGCGCCGGAGTCCGGGGCCGCCCAGGTGGCGCTGAGCCTGGCCGAAGCGCTCCGCGCCCGGGGGCACGATGCCGTGGCGTGGAGCCCCGAGCCGCTCCCCCGGGGCACGCGGTGGTGGGACCGCTGGGTCCGCCAGCGGCGGGCCGTCGAACGGCACGTCCGCTCCGCGGGACCCTTCGACGTGGTGGACGCGCCCGCGGTGTCGGTGAGCCCACGGCTCGCCCGCGCCGCGCCGGTGGTGGCGCGGAGCACCCAGCCGGAGCTCCTCTACCTCGCGGAGGAGCTGGGCTCCCAGCTCGGCCGCCGCCTCTCGCCCCGGCTCCCGCTCCACGCCCTGCACGCGGCGGTGGTCTCGGGGGCCGTGATCCGCGGCTGGGGGCGGTCGCGGGCCATCCTCTGCCAGGGGAGCCTGGAGCTCGGCTGGATGCGGCAGCGGTATCCCCGCTGGGCCGCACGGCTTCGGAGCTACGTCATCGCCCCCTCCCCGGCGGACCAGGCGGCGCTCGCCCGGGTTCGCAAGGAGAGGCGTCCCGCGGAGCCGGGGCCGGGGCTTCGCTTCCTCTGGATCGGGCGTTGGGCTTCCCACAAGGGGACGGCCCGGCTCCTCCGGTTCCTCCGGGAACGGGCCGCCGCCTGTCCCGGGGACACCTTCACCCTGGCCGGATGCGGCGAGGCAGCGGAGCGGGACTGCCCGCCCGGGCTCCTCGCGGAGGGCAGGCTCCGCCTCGTCCCCTCGTTCCGGCGGGAGGAGCTGCCCGGCCTGCTGGCCGCTCACGACGCGGGCCTCTTCACCAGCACGGTCGAGGGGTGGGGGCTCTCGCTCAACGAGATGCTGGAGTCGGGTCTGCCGGTGTTCGCGACACGGGCCGGCGGCGTGCCCGATCTCCTGCCCTTCTTCCCCGGCGCCCTCCTCCCCTTCCCGCCGGAGCCGGGAGCCCGGCCGGAATCGCCGGACCCGGAGGCCCACGGGTACTTCGAACGGTTCACCTGGGACCGCATCGCCGAAGCGTACGAGCGCGAGGTTCTGGAGGCCCTGGGATGACGGAGGCGGTCGTCCAGATCGTGCCGTCCCTCCCCCCCCCGGCCGAAGGAGTGGGCGGCTACGCTCTCGCCCTCGAGGAGGTGCTCCGCGAGCGTGCAGGGCTGCCGAGCCATCTCCTGTCCGCCCGGCGCCTTCCCGCTCCCACGGCGGAGGCCCTGGGCGCCGCCCTGGAAGAGACCGGAGCCCGTGTCGCCCTCCTCCACTACGCGGGCTACGGCTACCACCCGCGGGGCTGCCCGTCCTGGCTTGTCCGGGCTCTGGAACGCTGGGTGAGGGAGGGCCGGAGGCTCGTCACGGTCTTCCACGAGGTCTGGGCCATGGGGCCGCCCTGGCGCAGCTCCTTCTGGCTCTCGCCCTTCCAGCGCCGCCTGGCCGGAGCGCTCGCCCGGTCGAGCGCAGGGGTCGTGACGAGCCTGGAGCTCTACAAGAAAAACCTCCTGGGGCGTGCGCCCGGCCGGGAGGTTTCCGTGCTCCCCGTGTTTTCGACCGTGGGCGAGCCCGCTTCGGTGCCGCCGCTCTCCGGACGCGCGCGGCGGCTCGCCGTCTTCGGCGGCCCGGGCGCCCGCGGCCGGGCCTTCCGCGAGGTCCGGGAGGCGCTCGAAGCCACCTGCCGGGAGCTGGAGATCGAAGAGGTCTGCGACGTGGGGCCGCCGCTCCCGGACCGCCCGGACCGGATCGCCGGAGCTCCCGTGCGGTCCCTGGGCGTCCTCCCGGCTGCGGAGGTGAGCGCGCTTCTTCTCGACTCCCTCGCCGGATTCGTCGCCTACCCGGCGCCGTTCCTCGCCAAGTCCACGATCTTCGCGGCCTACGCGGCCCACGGCCTTCTCCCGATCTCGGCCTGGCACCGCCCACGGCGAGAGGCGGAGACGCCCCCGCCGTTCTGGAGCCCGGGGACGCGGGACGCGCCGCAGGCCGTGGCGGACCGCGCCCGGTCCTGGTACGCCGGGCACTCACTCGATCGCCACGCGGCGGTCTACCGGAGACTTCTCGCGGGATGAAGATCCTCATGGGTTCCCCCGCGTTCCTGCCCCACGTCGGCGGTCTGGAGATCAACGTGGCGAACCTCGCCCGGGGAATTGCCCGCCAGGGGCACGAGGTGGCTGTCGTCACCACGACCCCGGGAGACGGGCCGGACGGCCTCCCCTTCCCCGTGGTGCGGAATCCGTCGCCCCGCGAATTCCTCCGGTGGGTGCGCTGGTGCGACGTCTTCTTCCAGGCGAACGTGAGCTTGAAGACCCTCTGGCCCCTCCTCCTCGTACACCGGCCGTGGGTCGTCTCCCACCACAGCTGGTACCGGCGGCCCGACAGCCGGATCGCCTGGCAGGACCGGACGAAGCGCCTCCTGCTGCGCTTCGCCGCGGCCTCGATCGCGGTGAGCCGGGCGATCGCGGACGACCTCGAAACCCCTTCGGTCGTGATCCCCAACCCCTACCGGGACGACCTGTTCCGCCGCCGGCCTGAAATCGAGCGCACGGGCGATCTCGTCTTCGTGGGGCGGCTCGTGTCGGACAAGGGGGTGGACGTCCTCCTGGACGCTCTCGCCCTCCTCGGCCGTGAAGGGCTCCGCCCGCGGTTGACCGTGATCGGCGACGGCCCCGAGTCTCAGCCCCTGCGCGAGCAGGCCGCCCGGCTGGGGATCTCCGGCCAGGTCGAGCTCCTGGGGACGCGGACCGGAGAGGAGCTGGTCGAGCTTCTCAACCGGCACCGGATCCTCGTGGCCCCGTCTCGCTACAACGAGCCCTTCGGCATCGTGGCTCTCGAAGGGATCGCCTGCGGCTGCGTGGTGGTGGGGTCGGAAGGCGGAGGCTTGAAGGACGCCATCGGCCCCTGCGGGAAGACCTTCCGCAACGGCGACCCCGAGGATCTGGCGCAGGCTCTGGGAGACCTTCTGCGCCGCCCGGAGGCCCATGCGGAGCTCCTGTCCCATGCCGGGGAGCACCTCGCGGAGCACAGCACGGAGGGAGCGGTGACGGCGTATGTCGCGGCGATCGGGCGCGCCCTCGGGAGGCCCGCGGCATGAGCACGCGCATCCTGCTCCTCCTCGTCGCCGCGGCCGCGGCGGTGTGGGCCTACCGGCGCTGGCGCCAGGCCGTCCAGGCCGTCATGGTGCTGCTCGTGGTCGAGGGAGCCATCCGCAAGTGGCTCCTGCCCGGCTCCCAGGACCTCGTCTACTTCGCCAAGGACATCCTCCTCCTGGGCGCCTACCTGGGGTTTTTCCGGGAGCGGCCGCGGCTGCGGTGGTACCGCCCGCCGGCGATCCCGGCCTTCTACGCCGGTCTCGCCTTCTGCGTGTTTCTCGGCCTCTTCCAGATCTTCAACCCGAAGCTGCCGAACCTCCTCGTGGGGGTCTTCGGGTTCAAGGCCTATTTCTTCTACGTGCCGCTCCTCTTCGTGCTGCCCGCGGCGTTCCGCACGGACGCGGAGCTCTACCGGTTCCTGAGGCGCTACGCCCTGATCGCCGTCCCCGTGGGCCTCCTTGCCGCGGTGCAGTTCGTAAGCCCGGCGTCCTCCGCGCTCAACACCTACGCCCGGAGCACGAGCGACGTGGACTACATCGCGACGTTCGGCAGCTCGACCTACGTGCGGGTCACCGCGACCTTCTCCTTCATCACCGGGTACACCTCTTACCTCGTGGCCGCGGCCTTCCTCATCCTGGGGCTCCTGGGCCACGCCCGCTGGAAGTTCCGGGGGAACCTGCCCCTTTTCGCGGCCCTCGGCATGACCCTCCTGGGAATGCTCATGACGGGCTCGCGGGGCCCGGTCCTCCTCCTGGTCGTGCTCCTGCCGGTCTACTGGTGGCTCGCGGTGCTGCGCGAGCAGGGGGGCGGAGCCACGTTCGGGCGCTTCCTCCTGGGCGTGAGCGTGGTGGGCGCGTTCCTCCTCTACGCGGGGGGAGACGCGATCGACGCCTTCTACGGCCGGGCCCTGGGCGGCTCGGACGTGCCCAACCGCCTGGCCTCCCCCTTCCTCGCGCCGACGGTCGTGCTGCCGCACGTGGGCCTCTTCGGCTACGGCATCGGCTCGACTCACCAGACCGCCGCAGCACTGACCCCGGGAGTCGTGCCCTACAGCTGGCTCCAGGGGCTGATCGTGGAGACTGAGAGCGCGCGCGTGCTGATCGAGCTCGGCCCCCTGGGTTTCCTCTTCGCCTACTTCCTGCGGTTCTGGCTCGCCGCCTTCGCCTTCCGCCAGGTCATGACGCTGCGCAGCCGGTTCCACCGGGCCGTGGCCACCACCTGCTTCCTCTACTTCATGGCCTCGATCCCCGGCGGGGTGATCTTCGACGTGACGTCGGACCTCTACTTCTGGTTCTTCTCCGGCCTCCTGATGCTCGCCCTGCGGCTGGACCGCGAGGCGGTGCGCGCCGCCGCCCTGCAGGCCGCGGCCCCGCCGCCCTCCCCGGAGCCGGTCCTGGTGGGAGCGCCGTGAGGATTCTCGTGACCCACCCCGGCCGCCAGCACTCCCACCAGGCGGCGCTCGGGCTCGAGAGGGCCGGGATGCTCGCCGGCTACTGGTCCGGGGTGCCGGCCGCCGGGTACGGACGCTACGCCCCGGTGGCGCTTGCGCCCGGCCGGGCGCGCTCCGCGCCGTGGGCCCCGGCTCTGCG
>DATEIO010000017.1:0-8209 GCA_035278895.1 Thermoanaerobaculia bacterium
CTCCGACCGCCCGGGGGCTCTGGCCGAGCTCCTCCAGGGGATTGCCCGCTGCGGCGGCAACGTCGTGCGCGTTCAGCACGACCGCGTCTTCAAGCACGCCGGCTTCTGGGAGGCCCAGGTGGACGTCACCCTGGAGACCCGGAACCAGGAGCACATCGAAGAGATCGAGCAGGCGCTCTCCGCCACGGGCTACCAGGTGGAACGGCTCGATTGAGCGCTAGCCTTTTCGCCGGTCCACCATTTTCATCGTCGGCCGCGAAACGAAGGGCAACGCGTTGCCGAGATAGTTGAGCGTCTTGAGCAGGAGCCCCGGCATCCAGTGCACTTTCTTGCCGTGGACGGCTTTCCAGACGATCTCCGCGATCTGCTGCGGGGTGAGCTTCGCTCCGAAGGTGTGGAGGCTGCCCGCGCGGTAGTCCTGGGTGCGCACCATGGGCGTGTCCACGTAGAGCGGCATCAGGTCGGTGACGGTGATGCCGTGGCGCTCGAACTCGAGGCTCAGGCCTTCGGTCAGCCCGCGGATGAAGAACTTGGAGGCCGAATAAGTCGCGAGGTCGGGGACGCCGTAGATGCCCGAGGCTGAGCCCATGCTCACGATGTGCGAGCCGGGCGTAGCCTTCAGGAGATCGAAGCTCGCGTGGATACCATGGAGCACGCCGATCACGTTGATCTCGACGGTGCGCACGTGCGTTTCGATGGGGACCTGATCGAACGGTCCCATCCGCATGACGCCGGCGCAGTTGAAGAGGGCGTCCATCCGCCCGCCGGTCCAAGCGCCGAAGGCGGCGATCCGCTCGCGATAGGCCGCGAGGTCCCGCACGTCCAGACGGCCGGTCGAGCAGCGGTCCGGCCCGATCTCCGTCTTCAGTTTTTCGAGGCCCGCTTCGTCGATGTCCACGGCTCCGATCTTAAAGCCGCGTTTTGCAAACAGGAGCGCCGTCTCCCGGCCAATGCCGGAGGCCGCTCCCGTGATGAAAATCGATCGTTCGTTCGCGTTCACGCCGCCTCCTCCCGGCCTCCGGTGAGCTTGAAAGCGTCCGGAAGCATCGGTTTTTCCCCAGTCTACCGCCCCCCGCTTTCCGGCGCCCCGGTCTTCGGGGTAGGCTCGTGCCATGAAATTCGAGACCCTGGTGGTGCACGCGGGGCACGAGGCCGATCCCACGACCGGCTCGGTCGCGCCCCCGATCTACCTTTCCACGACTTTCGCCCGCGATCCGGAGGGGACTCCGCTCGGGGGCCACACCTACATCCGCGAGTCGAACCCCACCCAGGCGCAGCTCGAAGAGGCCCTGGCGCCGCTCGAAGGGGGAGAGGCGGCCCTCGTGTTCGCCTCCGGCATGGCCGCCGGGATGGCGCTCCTCCAGACGCTCCCGCCCGGCTCCCACGTGGTCTTCCCCGACGACGCCTACTACGGCTTCCGGGTCGCGGCCGAGGAGATTCTCCCCAACTGGGGGATCCGCTCGGATTTTGTGGCGATGGAGGATCTCGCGGCGCTTAAAGCAGCGGTCCAGCCCGAGACGAGGCTGATCTGGCTCGAAACCCCTTCGAATCCGCTTCTCAAGATCACGGACCTGACGGGCGCCGTCGCGATCGCGAAGAAGGCCGGAGCGCTGACCGTGGTGGACAACACGTTCGCCTCCCCGGTGCTCCAGCGGCCGATCGAGCTGGACGTGGACGTTGTCCTCCATTCAACGACCAAGTATTTCGGCGGCCACAGCGACGTCCAGGGCGGGGCTTTGATCTTCGCCCGGCGGGACGATCTCGTCCACAAGATCGATCACTCCCGGCACATCCTGGGCGCGGTCAGCTCTCCTTTCAATTCGTGGCTGGTGTTGAGGGGGCTGCGCTCGCTCGCCTGCCGCGTGCGCGCGCAGAGCGCAACGGCGCTCGCCGTGGCGCGGGCGCTCGCGGCGTTTCCCACGGTCTCCGCGGTCCACTATCCCGGGCTCGAATCCCACCCGGGCCACGAGATCGCGAAGCGCCAGATGTCGGCCTTCGGAGCCATGCTCTCCTTCCGCACGGCAGGCGGCAAGAGCGCGGCGCTCAAGGCCGTTTCGAAAGCACGGCTCTTTACCCGCGCGACGTCTCTGGGCGGAGTCGAGAGCCTGATCGAGCACCGCGCTTCGAGCGAGGGGCCGGGGTCGCGCACGCCGCAGGATCTGGTCCGTCTTTCGATCGGACTCGAGCATCCGGACGATCTGATCGCCGATCTCGCCCAGGCGTTGGGATGAGACGGCGTTTTGTGCACGGTTCTTGCTTCCCGCGAGAACCGTACGCTGTACCCGTTGTTTTTTCCGGCATGGCTCAAGAAAGGAGCTTTTCCATGGCAGCGACAAAGAAGGGCTCGAGCAGCAGCACGTCGGGGACCGGTGCGTCCGCAACCCCGTCCACGGCTTCGACGACTTCGACGGCCGCGAAGAAGAGCGCCGCGAAGAAGACCGGCACCGGGAAAAAGGTTGCCATCGCTTCGGCCGTGGCCGCCGGAGTGGCGGCCGCTGCCGCGGGCATCGCGGTGGCCCGCAAGAAGAGCGCGAAGAAGCCCGCGGCGAAGAAGGCCTCCGCGAGCGCCTCTTCGGGCGGCACCAAGGCCGCGAAGAAGCCGGCTGCCAAGAAAACGTCGAGCGGGAAGAAGGCGGCCAAGAAGAGCTCTTGACCTCCTACTCTTCTCCCTGAAGAGCCCGGCGGGCGTCCGCCAGCGCCTGCCGGAATCCCTCGCGATCGTGCCCTTCGACCAGCTTCTGGATCTGCTCCAGAGCTTCCCGAGTGGCCGCGTAGACCTCGTGCCGGTGCGGGTTCAGGTGCTGGATGTCCAGGTAGAGGTCCGGGTTGTGCGACAGGACCAGGAGCGCCGTCGCGGCCTGGCGGGTGAACGTGGCCGAGGCGCAGGCGTGGAGCTCGGCCGGCTCGATTCCGGAGCGGGTAACGGCGGCTCCGAAAAGGATGCTCGTCAAGTGCGCGAGGCCCAGGAGCCAACCCATCAGCCGGTCGTGGTGGGGGAAGGGGACCGCCACCAGGCGGGTGTAGGGGTGGGAGAGGAGCGGGGCCAACGCGGCCTTCTCTTCCGCCGGATCTCCCTGCGCGGCGAGGACGAACGTGAGCGGCTCGTAGAACGACTTGCCCGGCCCGAACATGGGATGGAGCGCGAAGATCCGCACCCCTTTTTCGCAGGCCCGGGCGAGCGTCTCCGTGAGCGGGTCCTTGATCGAGGCGACCTCGATCACGATGCCTTTCGGAGCCCGCTCCACGATCTCGGCCACGATCGCGGGCGTCCGCGCGAGCGGCACGGAGACGAGGATCGCGGCGTAGCGGTCGAGGTCGGGGACGTCCGCGATCCGCACGAACCGCCCGGGCGCAGGGGGGAGGTTGCCCACCGAGAGGTCGGCGATGTCCACGCTGTGCCCCACGATCTCCAGAAACCCGCGCAGCCACGAGCCCATGCCGCCCGCGCCGCCCACCACGAGCACCCGCTCGCCCCGCTGCTCGCGAAGCGCGATACCCACGCGGTACTGGCGCTCGACCGAGCCGCGGATGATGCCGTGGAAGACCTCCTCTAAAACCTCCTCTGAAACCCCGCACGCCTCGGCGTGCTGCCGGGCGCGGGTGAGCACCCGGTCCTCGACGTCGCGCACCACCACGGGCGAGCCGGACTCGGCCTTGATGCGGCCCACCTGCGCGGCCAGCTCCATGCGGCGGCGCAGCAACTCCAGAAGGGAGCGGTCGACGTCGGCGATGGCGTCCCGCAGGGTGGACAACGGGTTTTCCGGGCTCATGGCGCGACATTCTGACGGACCGGAGGGGGAGGAGGGAAGGGGGCCGGGCACGAGACCCGGCGCCCCTTTATTTGTGCCGCGCGACGGTGCTCTGTCGCGGGTTGACGGGTTGCTTCAAACTGCCCGTTCCTACCCTAAGGCAAAGCGGATGCCAGACCCTTCTCCCTCGGGAGACTCCTCCCGGTGATCCCCGGAGTGGACGTTTCCGTGCACAGTCCCGTCCTCTCGGAAAGACGGTGGCCTTCCTGTCCCGTCCCCCGGGCCGGCTGGCACTTGACTTGCTGATTCGGTAAGCTCCCGCGCGCGCAGCCCAGGAGCCTGGACAACGGACACTTTCAAGATCGGAAGCCCCATGGCCACAGAACCGACCCGAGTCCCCGCAGGAGCCGTCGCGCCGCAGACCGGTTTCTTCGGACACCCCCGCGGCCTCGCCACGCTGTTCTTCACCGAGTTCTGGGAGCGCTTCAGCTATTACGGCATGCGCGCCCTCCTGATCCTCTTCATGACCGCTTCGGCCGAGGCGGGGGGATTGGGCTTCAGCGATGCGCGGGCGGGCGCGATCTACGGCCTCTACACGGCGTTCGTCTACCTCCTGGCTCTCCCCGGCGGCTGGATCGCGGACCAGCTCCTGGGCCAGCGCCGGGCCGTGTTTTGGGGCGGCGTCATCATCGCCGCCGGCCACTTCAGCATGGCGGTCGAGAGCATCCAGACCTTCTATCTCGGTCTCGTGCTGATCGTCATCGGCACCGGGCTCTTGAAACCCAACGTCAGCACCATGGTGGGCGAGCTCTATCCGGGAGAAGGGGCGGAGGCAGGCGCCCGCCGCGACGCCGGATTCTCGATCTTCTACATGGGCATCAACCTGGGCGCGTTCGTGGCCCCGCTCATCTGCGGTCCCCTGGGGCAGAACGTCAACTGGCACTGGGGCTTCGCCGCGGCCGGCCTCGGCATGGTGCTCGGCCTTATTCAGTACGTGATCACGGGCAAGCATCTCGGCCAGGCGGGCCTCCACCCGAACGCGGCCAGCGATCCCGCGGCGCGGAGCAAGGCGCTGCGCCTTCTCTTCATCGTCATCGCCGCCATCGCCCTCATCGTCTTCCTGGTCGTGGGCGTCCTCAAGATCGACATCGAGAAGCTCGCGGGGGCCACCGGGATCGTGATCGTCGGCCTGGCGATCGCCTACCTGATCCTCCAACTCGTGGCCGGCGGGCTCGATCCGACCGAGAAGAAGCGGATGATCGTCATCTTCGTCCTGTTCATCTTCTCGGCCCTGTTCTGGTCGGGCTTCGAGCAGGCGGGCTCTTCGCTGAACCTCTTCGCCGAGCGGCTGACCGACCTGAACATGTTCGGCCGCAACATCCCGGCCTCCGTGCTCCAGTCGGTGAACCCGATCATGATCATCACTCTGGCGCCGGTCTTCGCCTGGCTCTGGGTGGCGCTCAACCGAAGCCGGAAGGAGCCCTCGGCCCCGGCCAAGTTCTCGCTGGGCCTGATCCTTCTGGGGCTCGGTTTCGGCGTGATGGTGTGGGCGTCGGTCCTCACCGCCAACCAGACCCGGCAGGTCGGCCCGATCTGGCTGATCCTCACCTACTTCTTCCACACCTGCGGCGAGCTGTGCCTCTCTCCCGTGGGGCTTTCGACCGTCACCAAGCTCGCTCCGCACAGAAAAGTGGGGCAGATGATGGGCGTCTGGTTCATGTCCATTTCGCTCGGCAACCTGATGGCGGGCCTCGTGGCCGGGCGGTTCGAATCGCTGCCGCTGCCGCAGCTCTTCGGCGCGGTGTTGGGCACCACGGCCGGGGCCGGGCTGATCCTCGCCCTCTTGATCAAGCCGATCCGCCGCCTGATGAGCGGCGTTCACTAGAACGACTCAGGAGACCGAGACGATGAGCGCAACCCCCATCGCCGGAGCCATGCCCCGGACCCACGCGGTCGACAAGCATCCGCCGGGTCTTTTCGTCCTCTTTTTCACCGAGATGTGGGAGCGCTTCAGCTTCTACACGGTGGGAGGCATGTGGGCCCTCTACGTTCAGGATGCCGATCAAGGCTTCGGCTGGGCGCGGGAGCGCGCCACGAGCGTCTGGTCCATCTATCTGATGTTCGTCTACGCGAGCCCGTTGATCGGCGGCATCATCGCGGACTGGAAGCTCGGCTACCGAAGGTCGGTCATGCTGGGCGGCCTCTTCTTCATGGCCGGCCACGCGTTGCTCGCCGTCCGCTCCGAGCCCGTCATGCTCGCGGCGCTCGCCTGTCTCGTCATCGGCAACGGGTTCTTCAAACCGAACGTCTCGGCCATGGTGGGCAACCTCTATCCCGAGGGGAGCCACTTGAAGGACCGCGCCTACAACATCTTCTACATGGGCATCAACGTGGGCGCGGCGCTCGCTCCGATCGTGGCCGAGATCATGGTGCGGAACTTCGGCTACCACCCGGCGTTCGCCGTGGGCGCCCTCGGAATGCTGATCTCCGTTTCGATCCTCTGGCGTTTCAAGCGCCACGTCGAGCACGCCGACCGCCAGGGCGTCAAAGCCCCGTCGCAGGCCGCCGCGGTGGCCGTGGACGCTCCGCCCAAGGGCGTGAGCCATCAGAATCCGATCGATCTCGTTCCGGACTCGCGGCGCATCCTGGCCCTCATCGTGATCTTCATCATCGTGATCGTCTTCTGGATGGTCTTCCACCAGAACCAGACGACGCTCACCTACTGGGCCAACGACAACACCGACTGGAACGTCACCGGAATCATTTCGAACGCCATCAACCCGATCTGGGTGCTGCTCCTGACCTTCCCCCTGGTCTGGTTCTGGAAGCGGCTCGACGAGCGCGGGATGGAGCCCTCGACGCCGACCAAGATGGCGATCGGCATGTGCCTCACGGGCCTCTCCTTCTTCATCATGTATTTCGCGGGCAAGGCGGGGGGAGACGTGGGCAAGGTCTCGCCCGTCTGGCTGATCTCGGCCTACGCCGTGCTGACGTTGGGCGAGCTCATGCTCTCACCCATGGGCCTCTCCCTCGTCTCCAAGGTGGCGCCCATCCGCCTGCGCGGCATCCTGATGGGCGGCTGGTTCCTCGCCACGGCCATCGGCAACAAGCTGACGGCCATCGGCGTCTACTGGGACAAGTGGCTCCACTCCACCTTCTTCGCGGTGCTCGGCACCATGGCCCTCGTGATGGCCGTCGTGCTGTTCCTGCTGTTGAAACCCTTGAAGAAGGCGATGCCGGGCGTTTAGACACCCTCTCCGCGGGCGAGGTGGTCTAGCAGGGCCAGCCTCGCCCCGGGGTCTTCCGGCAACCCCCCCGCATCCACGCACCGGCCGCCCCGCACCGTCAAGGCGCGCACGGCCCGGGGCACGAATGGCTCGATGTCGTGGGAGACCACGACCACCACGGCGCCCGCCGCGAGGAGCCGGTCGATCCAGGCGAGGATGTCCTCTCGCGCGCCGCGGTCCATGGCCTCGAGCGGCTCGTCCAAGAGCACGTGGCGCGGCGTGCCCACGAGGGCGGCGGCGAGCACGGCCCGGCGGCGCTGGCCCATGGAGAGCTCGCGGACGGAGCGGTGGGCGAGGCTGGAGAGGCCCACTCTTTCGAGTGCCTCCCGCCCCCGCTCGCGAGGCTCGCCGCGCAGGCCGCAGACCAGGTCCAGGACCTCCCGCACGGTCGCGTAGGGCGTCAGATCCGGCTGCTCGGGGACGTAGGCCAGCGACCGCCGCGCCGCCACCTCGTCCGTCCACAGATCGTGGCCGTCGATCTCGATCCTTCCCGCATCCGGCCGCTCGACGCCCGCCGCGAGCTTCAAGAGCGTGCTTTTGCCGCAGCCGTTGCGGCCGAGGAGGAGGGTGAGGCCCGGGTGGATCTCCACGTCCACCCCGGCGAGCACGGGCTCGGCCGGCCGGTAGGCGAACGCGGCGCCCGCGAGGCGGATCATGAAGCGCTCCAGGACTGCGAATCGCCCGCGGCCAGGTGGTGGAGCTCCAGCCAGCGGCTCACCTTCTGCGCCCGGTCCCGCTCCGCCGCGGCCCTCCACGCCCAGGGAATGGCAGGCAGGGCCAGGAGCGCGGTCCAGGGGAGGAGCGCGACGAGGGCGCCCAGGAACAGACCCTCGGCCACGATCTCGCCCGAGGCCCCGGTGCGGCGCTCCGGAGCGCGGCGCATGGCCCCGGCGGCGCGGAGCGCCAGGAACGGCACGATTGCGGCCGGCGCCAGGAGCACCCATGGCGTGGGCGCCAGCCAGATTCCCAGCGCGAAGAGCGGAAGTGTATGGAGCGCGAGAAGCGCGGCATCGAATCCCACCCGGCGCCGGGCCGACCCTGGAAGCGAGCGCGCCCAGGGCCAAGCCGGCCGGCGGACCGCGAGCGTCTCGGCCATCTGTGCCAGGAGCAGCACCGCGGCCCAGCCGCCTCCGAGAAGCGTCGCGAGCCGCTGGTGGGCGAGGGCGAGTTGCT
>DATEIO010000018.1:0-6736 GCA_035278895.1 Thermoanaerobaculia bacterium
GACGTTGCCGAGAGGCTTCACGGTCGGATCGAGGAGCAGACAGCAGGGCCGAATGTCGCCGTTTCCCGTGATTGCGGCGGTATACCAGGCGAAGAAGCATCCGCCGTTCTCGTCCTTGAACGACGACGCGGTGGCGAGCCCGTTGTGCGCGGGAGCACCCAGGCGCCGACGTATGGCGTTGATCGTGTCGCTCCATCCGGCGACGGCGAAATCGAGCTGCAGCAGCCCGGCGTCGTGGTCGCGGCGGAGGATCTCTTCGAGGAGCGGCTCCGCAGCCTCGCGGTCATCCGTCGCGAGCAGAACGCCGAGGTCGATGCGATCGAGCGGGATCTCGAGCACGGCGTTAACGGCGATACGATCGGGTCCCAGCGAGCGCCCGAGCTCGTACATGTCGACGAGCCGGTGGACGTTTCTTTTGTCGACCAGGAACTGCACCACGATCGACGGATAGATCGAGTCGCCGCGCGCCGCGACGAGAGCTCGGATGTTCTCGAGGACCTTGTCGAAGAGCGCCGGTTTGACCTTCATCATCCGCGCGTAGTCCGCGGCATCGACTGCGTTCAGCGAGACGATGACCTCCCGCGCCTGGTTCCGGACGAGCCGCGTGGCCACCTCGGCGGTCAGGGCGACACCGTTCGTCGTCAGATTGTCGATGACGACACCGCGCGTCGCCAGGTGATCCATCACGCGCAACACGTCGCGATGAAAGAGCGGATCGCCGCCGCCGGAGAGTCGCACCGACTTGAGACCGCTTTGGGCGAGCTCGTCGATGAGGCCGGTGAGCTTCGGCAGTGGAATCGATTCCTTCGTGCGCAGGTCCTGCTGATTGCAGAAATAGCAGGCAACATTACACCGGTCGTTAAGGTCGATCTCCGCATGAACCGGTCCCCGCGTCGCCCGGTTCGCCGCGATCGCCTCGATGATCTCCCGCTTTCGCTCGCGAGAGACTTCCGCCCATCCGTGGGTTCCGCGCATGATGAGTCTCTCTCAACGGAGGCCCCCGGCGAGGCGCCGCCCTGGCCTTTCGGATGTCTCACCTCCAGCTCTTATACGGGGCAGGCGGCGATGGCGTCACTGGGAGCGAGAAAGCACAGGCCCTCTTTCCGAGATATCTATTCTTTTAAGGGCCGCCCTCTCCGATTCGGAGACGCCCCGTGGGGCGTCTCCGGGGCGGCGTAGTCGTTCTAACAAACCGGATGGATTGCCGTCGATCCTTCCGTTATCTGGCAGGGTTTACTTGGATTTGAAATCTTCTTGAGATCGTAGCGATAGGCATGATCACCGAGGACGCACTATACTAGGCAAGTCATCCAAGCAGCCCCAGAACCACCCCGCCGCCCGCGGAACGACCGCGTCGCGGCCCAAATCGAGTGCCCCTATGACCTCCCTACCCTTCATGCGCTTCCCCCTCGACTGGAACCTCGAGATCGAGGCTCTCCACGATCACCTCCGTCATGGGGAGTTCACCCGTCTCAGCCTGCTCGTGCGGACCAGCGAGCCGGATTGGCAGTATCAGGCGCTCGAATCGCTGTCGAGCCTCTTGACCCAGACCTCTCACCTGCGCTCGTGGTATGAGGCGTCTCCCGGCGAGACCGGCCCGTCGATCGCCCTCGCGCTTCATTTGGCGCGGAAGGCCCAGGACTGCCGCGTGGAGGGTCCGGAGGAGGAGGCCGAGGCGGCGGGGTGGGCGGCGGAGGCCCGCGAGATCGTCGACCGCATGGCCGCCCTCGAACCGGATAACGTCCGTATCGCCTGCGCGAGGATTGAGGTTGCGAGAGCCCAGAGGGATACCGATACGATCCACGAGGTCTGGGAGGCGGCGTCCAGGAAGCATCCTGATTTCTTCCCGCTCACCGTCGCCTACATGACCTGCCTCTCTCCCCGTTTCTTCGGCACGCACGACGAGATCCTGGCGTTCGCCCGGCCGAGGGCGGCCGATGCGGAACCCGGTGAGCTTCGCGGGCTTCTGCCGGTGTTCGCGTACGCCGAGCTCGCGGCTTCCATCCTCGCGTTCCTCCCCGAAGCCGAGTCCTTCCGATCCGTCACAGACCGGTATTTCCGGCAGGATTCAGTCCGGGAGGAGATCTTCGAGTGCGCCCGGAACTATCTTGGTTCCGATTTCGAAGCCTGGGAAGAGCGCGACGTTCGGGCCTTGAACGTCCTGTTGTTCACCGTGGAGTTGGCCGGTGGGCGGACCTTGGAGCTCTCCGAAGCCCTCCAAGAACGGTACACGGAGTTTCCCTGGGGCTGGCTGGGAGAGAGCCGCGACAGCTTCGAAAGGTTTGCCCTTGGCCTTTCCGGAGGGGACAAGTGGGCCGAGGAGGTCTGGCTGGGCGACATGAATGCGATTGCCCTGATCGCCATCAGCCTCCTGCTCCTCTACTTCACGCTGCCCGAAGCGGTCCAGAGCGCCAAGGCCGACCGCGCTGTTGTGGCCGCGGGTGGATTCTTCGGAGGGCCGGTCCTCATCCACACGCCCTGGGTCGACGTCTCGGTCGGACTGGCGTTCTCGGCGCTGCTGTTTCTCTTCGGTGCCTGGCTTCTGATGGTGAAAGTGACGCGACGCATAGCGCGCGCCTGGTGAGGCGCGCGGCTCAGTTGACCGGGCTCAGTTCGGGTGCTGCGACCAGGGGAGCGGGGGGAGGGGGTCTTCGGGGGCGTTCTCGATGAAGTCGTCCACCCGCACTTCCATCAGCTCGCTCAAGGTGAGCAGAAAATCCATGGGGAGCTGGTGCCTGCCGGTCTCCCAGCCGGCGAGCCGCCTCTGGGTTATGCCCAGAAGGGTGGCCAGGTCGGCCCGGGACCAGCCCCGGCGCTCGCGGAACCGGATGATGTTCGCCCCCAGTCGCTGGAGGATCTCTTCTTCTTCAAAGTCTCTCATCTCTCTCGGACGACTCCTCTGGGGGCGCATTCTATAGGAGGGGAGGGGGACCGTAGGCAAGCTCCGCGGCAAATCGTCCCCGGCTCCGCCGCTGCCGTCCAGGAGCTCCCGGGAGGCAGGCTCGGTGAAGGCCCACCCTGAGGAACTCCACTTTCCGGCCGTTCATTTCCGCGGCTGCGCCCATCTTCGTCCGAGAGACGGCGGCGGGGTGTCCGGCCCCGCCGCCGCCATTCTCAGAAGTCTTCCTTGAAGACCGGACGGCCGTTCAGCGGCTGAACAGGGCGGGCGTTCAGCGGGAAGAGGTCCCGGAATTCCTCGATCTGCGCGGCCGAAACCTCGATCGGCGTGTCGAGGACGTGCCACCGCACCCCTTCCGTACAGGGCGGCGTGGTGAGCGAACCCGCGTACCGGTAGTAGCTCCGGTCAGCCGGTAGAAGGTCTTTGGGATTGAGCTCTTCCTCGTGCTTCACCGCCGGCGCGGCTTCGTCGAGGATGTGGTCCCAGATCTCCTGGATCACCGGATTCGCCGCGCCCTCGCGGAGGAATACGCCCACCACGGCGAGCTCGCCGAGCGCGTTCCGGTGCACGAAGTGAAGCTCCATCGGGTACGTCTGCCCCTGGAGCTTGTGCTCGCTCGGGGTGTGGAAGTGGAACTGGACGAGCTTGTAGCGCTCCTGGCCGATGCGCAGGAAGCTGCCGGGCGCCACCTTGACCTCGATCGTGTGGCCGTTGTTTTCCACCTCGAAGGCGGTCGGGCGGTACTTGAACGCCAGCCTGGGCAGAGGGCCCTCCGGCGCGGTGGGCAGATCGATGGGCGACTGCCGGGTGCCGGCCTTGCAAACGTAATTGGCCGGCGGACAGATCTCCCACCAGTGCTCCGGGCCGGTCGCCCCCTCGTAGCTGTACGAACAGTCCTCCGTCGCGGCGGCTGGCGCGCCCGCCAGGACGAGCGCCAGGAGCGCGAATGCGAACGAAACAGGGATGAGTCTTCCCAAAGTCTTCACGATCTCCTCCTTTTTCGAGATCCGTCGGGTTTCAGTCTTGGGCGGTGGCCCGCAGTTGCTGAAACGGAGGAGGGTGTAAAATCCCCTCACGGATTTCGGCGGAGAAATGAAAGAGGCCCCGGGGGACATCTAGAATCAACGGACAAGGAGGGAACCATGCTCGAGATCCTGGCGCTGTGGCATCTGACCAAGAAGGTCGGCCAGATGGTCGAGGAGAAGGGGCGCAAGAGTGGATGGTACAAGGCGTTGACTGTCTTTCTCTGGTTCGGTGGCGAGATCTTCGGGGGGATTGTGGGAGCCCTCCTGCTGGGGGACGGCATCGGGCTTTACCTGTTGGCCCTGGCGGGCGCCGCCTCGGGAGCTGCCACGGCCTATCTGATCGCCAAGAACATGACGCCCGCCCCCGTACCCCCCCCGGCTCCGCCGGTTTCGATCCCGCCGCCGGTTCCGGAAGCCTGAAGGCGGAAGACTCAGGGGTCCTTTTCGAGCGCGCCTCGGGCACGGCCTTCCGGAGGAGCTCCTTGCCCGAGGCGGAGGATCGGTGAGCTTTACTGGAACGTGAGAGTCGCGAACTGGCCATCGGGATTGACCAGCGTCAGCTCGGCCTTACCGTTGGCCCAGGCGGGCGTTGGATTCGGAAGCTGGATCTTCAACTCGAGCTCCTTCACGAGCGTCGGGTCCATGCCTGGCTCTTCCGGCTTTTTGGGGGTCACTGTCACAAAGTTGGCCGGGATCTCCTCGGGCGTCGTCTCCTGACCGTTTTGGACCGAGCGAATGCGGAACGTGGCCGCAGTCGAGAGGCAACGCCCGGTGAGCGTCAGAATCAGGAAGCCGGCAACCGTCCGGTCCGCCGGAGAAATCTGATCGATGACCGGACCCGGCTTGCGGGCCAGTTTGCCGCCGAGATAGCCGATCGAGCTGATCCCCATGAGCTCGAGGAACCCCGGGGGGACCTCGGGCAGCTCCGAAATGGTTCCGGGATCGCGCAGGAAGGAGAGAAACAGGAAGATCCCTGCGCCAAGCAGGGTCCAGAGGAAGAACTGGAACCGCTCGGGCACGACGACGCCTCCCACCGAGACGAAGTCGGACATCGTTGGATAGAGCCCTCCGGCCCCTTTCGGCCCTTTGGTGCTCTGGGTCCACTGGGCGATCGCCGTAGTCGCCGCGCTGATCAACACGATCGCCGGGAGCCCCTTGGGAACTTCCAGGAAGTCGAGCTTGCCCTGGACGAGCCAAGTGGAGATCGCCAGGTAAAGATAGGCGAGCACGGCGACCAGAGTCCACAAGAAGAACTGGAATTTCGAGAGGCTATAGGTCTCGGTCTCGGCGTCGATGAAGATCCGGCTGATCAGGCCGTAATTCTTCCTGCCGATCGTCTGGGAGTTGCGCCGCCCACCAAGGACGACGACGGCGGCGAATACCAGGAGACCCAGGAGCAAAGAGAGTCGGATGGGCGCGTCCCTGCTGATGCGAGAGAGCCGCATGTTGACCGGCTCGGACTCCTGCGTTCCGACCCGGATCTTGAGATTGTCCAGCTCATGATCCAACGGGGAGATGTTGGACAACTGGATCGTGTGGCCAGCGGCGACAAGCTTGCCGGTAATCCCGCTGGAGCAGCCGGTACCCTCCCAGCAGATCTCGACTCGTTCACTGCCGAGGATGACTTCGTTGTCGCACGCATCCTGGGCCAAACCCTCGCCCTGAATACGCAGATTGTCGTATCTCTTCGTCTTGCCCTTGGGGTTGGGATAAGTCGGAACGGGAAAAGCTCCCGTGATCTTGGGCGCGGTGCCGCCGTTGCGAGGGAGGATCTCGAGTTGACGGGCCCCTGCGGCCATTCCTACGGACACGGGAGGGTTGCCGATCTTCACCTCGACCTGATGGGGACCCAACGGCACATAGGAGGGTGAGCAACCTGGGACGATGAAATCGAACCCTTGGCTGTCGATGCTGGCGGCCGTTCCGGCGACGGTGCCGTCGAGCAAGACCTGGATGTCCTCAGGGTTCGAAGGCCAGTCCGTTCCCTCGGTCGAGAATGTCAACCGGGCTCCGCGCACGGCCTGGGTCCTGTCGAGTGCCGTGATCTTGGTTTTCTTCGAGGCTTCTTTCTGTTGCGAATCGACCGTCGACGTGGAATTGGTGGGCTCGGCCCAGGCCTGAACAGGCCGGCCGCTTCCGGTTACGATCAGCGCCAGTCCTCCGATGATCCCGATCCACCGAGAATACCTCTGTGAAAGCATTGTCTGGTCCTCCTGCCATGCGAGCCGTTCTTTGGAAGAGACGGACGGCTCTGCCCTTTTCCACCTACGCTCGCGGCAGAAGACAGACGGCTCAGGGGCCTTTCTCTTGGGAGACCGCCTTCCAGGCCGCGCCGATCGAGCGCGCTTCGGGCATGGCTTTCTGGAGGAGATAGCCGGAGAAGGAGAAGAGGAGGGCCACGATAGCGGCGGGAATCCAGGTCCGGCGGATGGCGCCGGTCAGCCAGTGGCCGGGCTCGGGACCGCGCTTCAGGCGCCGGTAGAGGCCGGTCAGCACGAGCCCGTCCACCAGCACTTCGGCCAGGAGGGCCGGGGCGGTCCAGAGAATCCAGATCACCACCCCCATCGAGGTCGCGGCGATCACGAGGACGGCCACGAGGACGAGGATACCCCCTTCGTCCAGATCGAAGCTGAAATCGAAGCCGCCGCCCTTGCCGCCACTACCTCCGCCGGACCGCGGCACGGCCCGGATGGCCGGAGCGGGGGCGGGCGGTTGCATCGCGAGGGCGACCGGCGGTCCGTCGAAATCCGCCGAGGCCCCGGCACCTCCGAAGTTGCCGCCTCCTCCCGCGAGCCGGCCCGCTCCGCGGACG
>DATEIO010000019.1:0-12638 GCA_035278895.1 Thermoanaerobaculia bacterium
GGAGCTGGCGACGACCGACCTGCGGGCGCTGCCGGCCGGCGGCCGGGAGCGGCACGCGCGGGACCTCGCCGGGAGCGAGGCCGCGCGGCCGTTCGATCTCGCCCGCGGCCCTCTCGTCCGCGCCCGGCTCCTGCGGCTCGACGAGGAAGAGGCCCTGGTGGTGCTCACCGTCCACCACATCGTCGCCGACGACTGGTCGCTCGGCGTGCTGGTGCGCGAGACCGCCGCGCTCTATTCCGCCGCGGTCGCCGGGATCGCGGCAGAGCTGCCGGAGCTGCCGATCCAGTACGCCGATTTCGCCGTGTGGCAGCGCCGTTGGCTGACGGGCGAGGTGCTCGCGGAGCAGATCGCCTTCTGGAAGCGGCAGCTCCACGGCGCCCCCTTCAGCCTGCCGCTCCCGGCCGACCACGCCTTCCCGCCCGCGCAGACCTTTGCCGGGGCGTCCCGCTCCCTCCGGCTCGCCCCGGAGCTGAGCTCGGCGCTGTCGGATCTCTCCCGGCGCGAGGGGGCCACCCTGTTCATGACGCTGCTCGCGGGGCTCGCCGCGCTCCTGGAGCGCTTCACGGGACAGAGCGACCTCGTGATCGGGACGCCCATCGCCAACCGTAACCGGACCGAGATCGAAGGCCTGATCGGCTTTTTCGTCAACCTGCTCGCGCTGCGCCTGGATCTGGGCCGCGGCCTCGAGGGGCCCGAAGGCCGGGAGCTCCTCGCCCAGGCCAGGGAGCGGACGGTGGGGGCCTACTCCCACCAGGACCTCCCCCTGGAGAAGCTGGTCGACGAGCTGCGGCTCGAGCGGGACCCGAGCCGGCCGCCGCTGTTCCAGGTCCTGCTCGTGCTGCAGAACGCTCCGGCTCGGCCGATCGAGCTTCCCGGCCTGACGCTCGGCCCGGTGCCGGCCGGAGAGCCCGCCGCGCGCTTCGAGCTCACCTTCGTGGCGGTCGAAGCCGCGGAAGGGCTGGCGATCTCCCTGGACTACAACCGCGATCTCTTCGAGGGCTCCACCGCCGCCCGCCTCCTGGGCCACTTCGCGACCCTGCTGGGCGGCCTCGCCGCGAATCCCCGGGCGCCCGTCTCGGCGCTGCCGCTCCTCGCGCCGGAAGAGCGGCAGCAGCTACTGGTCGATTTCAACGACACCCGGGCTGAAGAGCCGCTCGAAGCGGTCCACGAGATGTTCGCCCGCCGGGCCGCCGAGGCGCCGGACGCCCTGGCGGTCCTCTCCGACGACGGCGAGCGGCTCACCTACGGGGAGCTCGAGCGAAAGGCCAACCGGCTCGCCCGGCGCCTGCGGGACCTGGGAGCCGGGCCCGAGGCGCGGATCGGCGTCTGCCTGGAGCGCTCCCCCGAGGCGGTGGTGGCGATCTTCGGCATCCTCAAGGCCGGCGCCGCCTACGTGCCGCTCGACACGGCCGGCCCGCGCGAGCGCCTCGCGGCCGTGATCGAGGACTCCGGCCTGCGGCTCGTCCTGACCCTCGAGCGCCACCCGCCCGCCCTGCCGCTCGGCGCCACCGGCGCGCGCGCCCTCCTCCTCGACGCCGAGAGCGAGAGCCTCGAGCGGCAGAGCGCGGAGGCTCCCGCCGTCGTCCTCGAGCCGGAGCACCCGGCCTACGTGATCTACACCTCGGGCTCGACCGGCCGGCCGAAGGGCGTGATCGGCGTGCACCGCAGCCTCGCCAATTTCGTAGAGGCCCTGGCGGGCAGGATCGGGCTCGCCCGCGGCGACCGCCTCCTCCTCTTCGCTCCGCTCACCTTCGACGCCTCCGCCCTGCAGATCTTCCCGACCCTCGCGAGCGGCGCCGCGCTGGTGCTGCACCGCGAGCCCACCCGGCTCTCCAGCGAGGAGATCGTCCAGCTCTGCGCCCGCCGGGAGGTGACGGTGCTCGACCTGCCGGCGGCGCTCTGGCGGCAGTGGGTGGACGACCTGGCGGACGGCGGGCCGGGCCTGCCCTCCCGCCTGCGCGCCTTCCTGACCGGCGGCGAGAAGATCTCGGCCGAACGGCTGCGCCGCTGGGCCGGCTTCGCGCCGCGGGACGCGCTCTTCCTCAGCTCGTACGGCCCCACCGAGGCCACCGTCACGGCCACGTGGCTCACCCTGACCGCCGGAGAGGTGGGGCCCGGCACCTCGGAGGTGCCTCTCGGGCGGCCGCTCGCCAACGTCAGGGTCTACCTGTTGGACGCCCGGCGGGAGCCGGTGCCGGCCGGTGTGCCCGGGCAGATCTACATCGGCGGGAGGGGGCTGACGCGCGGCTACCTCGGCCGCCCCGAGGCCACCGCCGAGGCCTTCGTGCCGGACCCGTTCTCCGAGCGGCCGGGCGAGCGCCTCTACCGCACCGGCGATCTGGCGCGGCGCCGGCCGGACGGCCACCTGGAGTTCCTCGGCCGCGCCGACCACCAGGTGAAGATCCGCGGCTTCCGGGTGGAGCTGGCCGAGATCGAGGCGATGCTGGCGCGCCATCCCGCGGTCCGCGAGGCGGCGGTCACCCTGCGGGAGG
This sequence comes from Thermoanaerobaculia bacterium, assembly GCA_035278895.1. Lineage (GTDB taxonomy): Bacteria > Acidobacteriota > Thermoanaerobaculia > Multivoradales > UBA5704 > DATARR01. The sequence goes on from DATEIO010000019.1 coordinate 2,493, forward strand.
ACCGGCCGGGCGACCGCCGCCTCGTGGCCTATGCCGTGGCCGGCGAGGGGCGGCAGCTCCCGGCTCCGGGCGAGCTGCGCTCCTTTCTCGCCGAGAGGCTCCCCCCGTACATGGTGCCGTCGTCGTTCGTCCCGCTCCCCTCCCTGCCCCTGCTCGCCAGCGGCAAGGTGGACCGCTCCGCTCTCCCCGCTCCCGCCATCGAGCCCTCGGAAGCCGGGCAGGAGCCCATGGCCCCCCGCAGCGCCCGGGAGGAGATCCTTGCGGGGATCTGGGCCCGGGTGCTGGGCATCGAGCGGGTCGGCATCCACGACAATTTCTTCGAGCTGGGGGGAGACTCGATCCTCTCCCTCCAAATCGTCGCCCGCGCCGCCCGCGCGGGCCTGCGGATCAATCCGCGGCAGCTCTTCGAGCGCCAGACCGTGGCCGCGCTGGCCGAAGTGGCCGAGACGGCGGCGGTCTCGGGCGAGCAGGGCCCGGTGACCGGTCCGGCGCCGCTGCTCCCCATACAGCGCTGGTTCTTCGCCGAGGGCTTCGCCGAGCCGCACCACTTCAACCAGGCGCTGGCCCTGGCCGCCCGCGAGCCGCTGGACGACGCCGCCCTGGCCCGGGCGGTGGCCGCGGTCCACGCGCACCACGACGCCTTGCGGCTCCGCTTCTTGCGAGAGCCGGAGGGCTGGAGCCAGGCGCACGCCGTCGAGACGGAGCCGGCGTTCACCTGCGTCGACCTGGCGGCCCTGCCCGCAGCCCGCCAGGCCGCGGCCCGGGCCCAGGCCGCGGCACAGGTGCAGGAAGGGTTCGATCTCGCCCGCGGGCCGCTCGCGCGGCTCGTCCACTTCTCGCCGGGCACCGGCGCCGGCCGCCTCGTCTGGGCGATCCACCACCTCGTGGTGGACGGCGTCTCCTGGCGCGTGCTGCTGGAAGACCTGGAGACGGCCTATGCCCAGGCCGCCCGCGGCCTTGCACCGGCGCTGCCGCCCAAGACCACGTCCTACAAGACCTGGGCGGAACGGCTCTCGTCCCACGCCCGCTCCGGAGCCCTGGCCTCCGAGCTCGAGCACTGGGCAACGGTCGCCCGGACGGCGGCTCCGCGCCTCCCGGTCGATTTTCCCGCAGGGCTCGCCGCCAACCGGGTGGGCACAGAGGAGGCGGTCTCCGAGGAGCTGTCGCAGGAGGAGACCCAGGCCCTGCTCCAGAAGGTGCCGGCCCTCTACCGCACCCAGGTCAACGACGCGCTCCTGGCGGCCCTGGCGCAGGCCTTCGCGCCCTGGACGGGGTCCGGCGTGCTGCGGGTCGATCTCGAGGGGCACGGCCGCGAGGAGCTGTTCCCGGACGTCGACCTGTCGCGGACCGTGGGGTGGTTCACCACCCAGTTCCCGGTGGTGGTGGACGTCACCGGCGCCGCCGGCCCCGGCGCGGCCCTGGCCGCGGTCAAGGAGCAGCTCCGGGCGGTTCCCGGCCACGGCCTCGGCTACGGGCTCCTGCGCTATCTCGCCCCCCCGGAGAGCCCGGCGGCCCGCGGCCCGGCCACGGTGGCGGGGAGCGAAATCAGCTTCAACTATCTCGGCCAGCTCAACGCGCAGGCCGGCGAGCCGCCGGTCTTTGCGGTGGCCGGCGACCCCATCGGCCGGCTCCGCAGCCCGGGCTCCCACCGCACCCACCTGCTGGAGGTGACCGGGCTGGTCGCGGAGGGGCATCTCCAGCTCACCCTCCGCTTCAGCCCCCGGGTCCACCTCCGCTCGACGGTCGAGCCTCTCGCGGCGGCGTTCGCCCAGGCCCTCCGCGACCTGGCCTCTTCCCGGGAGACCCCGCGGCAGCCCATGCCGGCGGTGTCCGACTTTCCCATGGCCCGGCTCAACGACAAGTCCCTCCACAAGCTGCTGGCGCAGCTCGGCGAGGCGGATTCCCTCGGAGCGTCCTCACGATGACCACCAACCTCGAAGATGTCTACCCTCTCTCCCCACTGCAGCAGGGGATGCTGTTCCACAGCCTCCTCGCCCCGGAGTCCGGGATCTACGTCAACCAGTGCAGCTGCCGGCTGCGCGGAGAGCTCGACGCCGAAAGGTTCCACCAGAGCTGGCAGAAGGCCGTCGACCGGCACGCCATTCTACGCAGCGCTTTTCTCTGGGAGGGATTCGACGAGCCGCTCCAGGCGGTGCGGAGCCAAGCCGCGGTCCCCTGGCGGACGGAGGACTGGCGCGGCCTGTCCGCCGGTGAGCAGGCGGCGCGGCTCGAGGAGCTGCGGACCGCGGAACGGCGCCGCCCCTTCCAACTCGCCCAGGCGCCCCTGCTGCGCCTGGTCCTGATCCGCACCGGCGAGGACGTCTGGGAGCTCGTCTGGACCTTCCACCACATCCTCCTCGACGGCTGGTCGGTTCCCCTCCTGCTGCGCGAGCTGTCCGCCCTCTACGCGTCCGGAGACCCGGCGGCGCTCCCTCCGGTCCGCCCCTACCGCGACTACATCGCCTGGCTGCAGAGACAGGACCGGACCCGGGCGGAGGCGTTCTGGCGGCAGACTCTCGCCGGATTCTCCACCCCCACCCCCCTGGGGATCGACCGGCCGGTCCCGGCCGGAGCCGGAGGAACCGACTTCGCGGAGGAGACCTCGAGCCTCCCCGCGGACGCCACCGCGGCGCTCCAGGCGTTCGCCGCGCGCCAGAAAGTCACGCTCAACACGATCTGCCTGGGGGCCTGGGCCCTCCTGCTCGCGCGCTACAGCGGAGAGGAGGACGTCGTCTTCGGCGCCGTGGTCTCCGGCCGGCCCGCGGAGCTGCCGGAGGTCGAATCCATCCTCGGCCTGTTCATCAACACGCTCCCGGTGCGGGTCCGCGTCCCCGAGACCGAGCCGGCGGCCGCCTGGCTGCGCTCCCTCCAGGCCCGGCAGCTCGAGCTGCGGCAGTTCGAGCACAGCCCCCTCTCCCAGGTCCAGAAGCAGAGCGACGTGCCGCCGGGCACCGCTCTGTTCGAAAGCCTCTTCGTCTTCGAGAACTACCCGATGGCCGAGATGGCCGGGGCGGGCGGCTCCCCGATTTCGGTCGAGCAGGTCCGCAACGACGAGAGCACCAACTATCCGCTGACCCTGGCCGTCGCGGTCGCCGAGGATACCCTCCTGCGGCTGACGTACGACCGCAGCCGCTTCGCGCCCGCCGCCATCCGGCGCCTGCTCGGACACTTCGCGCGCCTGCTGCAGAGCTTGACGGCTCACGCGGACCGCCCCCTGGGCGAGACGTCGCCCCTGGACGCGGCCGAGCTCGAGCAGCTGCGCGCCTGGAACGCCACGGAGGCGGCCTTCTCCCGGGACCGCTGCCTGCACGAGCTCGTGGAGGCCCAGGTCGACCGCGATCCCGAAGCCGTCGCCCTGTCCTTCGAAGGCGGGACCCTCACGTACCGCGCGTTGGACGAGCGGGCCAACCGCCTGGCGCGGCACCTGATCGAGCTCGGCTGCGCGCCGGAGACCCCCGTCGGCGTCTTCGAGGAGCGCTCGCTGGAGCTGGTCGTCTCCCTCCTCGCGATCCTCAAGACGGGAGGCGCCTACGTCCCGCTCGATCCCGACCTTCCGGCCGAGCGGATCGCCTTCCAGGCCGCCGACGCGGGCCTGCCTCTGCTGCTCGTCCAGGAGAACCTCCGGGACCGGCTGCCCGCCACGGCCGCCCGCGTCGTGGAGGTCGGCGCGGAAGATCCGCCCTCCGCGGGCCGCGGGACGCCTCGGCCCGCCGTCCGTGCCGATCCCCAGAGCCCGGCCTACGTCCTCTACACCTCGGGGTCCACCGGCCGTCCCAAGGGGGTCGTGGTGTCCCATCGCGCCATCGTCAACCGGCTCCAGTGGATGCAGGACGCCTACCGGCTGGGGCCGGACGACCGCGTGCTGCAGAAGACGCCCTTCAGCTTCGACGTGTCGGTCTGGGAATTCTTCTGGCCGCTGCTCGCCGGGGCGCGCCTGGTCCTGGCCCGCCCGGGCGGCCATCGCGACAACACCTACCTCGCGCGCCTGATCCGGAGCGAAGGGATCACCCTCCTTCACTTCGTCCCGTCGATGCTGCAGATGTTCCTCCAGGAGCCGGAGGCCGGGGCCTGCCGGTCGCTGCGCGACGTCATGGCGAGCGGCGAGGCCCTCCCGGCCGAGATGGCCGAGCGCTTCTTCGCCCGCCTCGGCGCGCGGCTGCACAATCTCTACGGTCCCACGGAGGCCGCCGTCGACGTCACCGCCTGGGCCTGCGAGCGCGGCAACCGGGCGGGAGTGCCGATCGGCCGGCCGATCTGGAACACCCGCATCCATCTGGTGGATTCCGGGCTCCGGCCGGTGCCGGTGGGCGTCGGCGGCGAGCTCTGCATCGCCGGCGTCAACCTGGCGCGCGGCTACGCCGGCCGGCCGGACCTGACCGCGGAGCGCTTCCTCCCCGACCCGTTCGGAGGCCCCGGAGAGCGGCTCTATCGCACGGGCGACCTCGCGCGCCACCGCGAAGACGGCGCGATCGAGTACCTCGGGCGCACCGATTACCAGGTCAAGGTGCGCGGCTTCCGCATCGAGCTGGGAGAGATCGAAGCGGCGCTGCTCGCCTGCCCCGGAGTGCGCGAGGCCGCGGTGGCCGTCCACGAGCGGGAGGACGGACACCGGCGCCTGGTCGCCTATCTCGCCGCCGGCGATCCGGCGCCCGGCGTCGAAGCCCTGCGCTCCTTGCTCGGGAAGCGGCTGCCGGACTACATGGTGCCGGCGCTGTTCGTGCCCTTGCCGGCGCTGCCTCTGACCCCCAGCGGCAAGGTGGACCGGCGGGCCCTCCCGCCTCCCTCCGCGCCCGGGTCCGGCGAGCCCTCGGCGCTCCCCGAAGGCCTTCGGGAGCAGGCTCTCGCCGGGATCTGGTCGTCGGTGCTGGGGGTCGAGAGGGTCGGCCGCGACGACAATTTCTTCGCCCTGGGCGGCGATTCGATCCTGAGCCTCCAGGTGCTCTCAGAGGCCCGGGAGCAGGGGCTTGAGCTGTCTCTCCAGCAGATCTTCCAGCATCCGACGGTCCGCCAGTTGGCCGCCTTGGCGGACCGGGGGACGGAGCCCGCCGCAGCGCACCCACGTCTGGAGCCCTTCGAGCTGCTGTCCGCCGAGGACCGGGCCCGCCTTCCCGAAGGGATCGAAGACGCCTATCCCCTGGCCCGGCTGCAGGCCGGCATGCTGTTCCACAGCGAGCTCGGCCCCGAATCCTCGATCTACCACAACACCGTCAGCGTCCATTTGCGCGCCCCCTTCGATCTCGCGAAGCTCGATCTCGCGCTGCAGCGGCTGGCCGCCCGGCACCCGCTGCTGCGCACCTCGTTTTCGCTCACGGGATTCGACGAGCCTCTCCAACTCGTGCACCGCGAGGTGCACATCCCCCTGGAGACCCACGACCTCCGCCCGCTCTCCGCGGCCGAGCAGGAGGAGGAGCTGGACCGCTGGTTTGCGGGCGAGACGCGCCGCCTCTTCAACTGGCGGGAGGCGCCCCTGATCCGCTTCCACGTCCACCGCCGCGCCGAAGACCGGTTCCAGCTCTCCTGGAGCGAGCATCACGCCATCCTGGACGGCTGGAGCGTGGCGGCGATGGCCACGGAGGTGGGCCAGGACTATCTGGCGCTGGTCCGGAACGGCTCCGAGGCCCCCGAGCCCCCCGCTCCCAGGAGCCGGTTCCGTGATTTCGTGGCCCTGGAGCGGCAGGTGCTCGCCGAGGACGCGGCGCGCCGCTTCTGGCTCGAGCTGCTGCGCGACGCCCCCTTCACGTTGCTTCCGCGCCGGGCGGAACGTCCTCCGGAGCCGGCGCGGGTCGTGAGCCTGCAGGTGCCCCTGGCACCGGGGATGGCCGGCCGGGCGCAGGCCGTCGCCACCCGGGCGGGCGTGCCGCTCAAGAGCGCCCTGCTGGCGGTCCACGCCCGTGTCCTCGGCCTGGTCAGCGGCCACGACGATCTGGTCACCGGCGTGGTCAACAACGGCCGGCTCGAGGAGGAGGACGGCGAACGCGTCTTCGGCCTGTTCCTGAACACCCTCCCCTACCGGCTGCGCTTCGGCGGCGGGACCTGGCTCGACCTCGCCCGGCAATGCTTCGAGATGGAGGGCGCGATGCTGCCCCACCGCCGGTTCCCGCTCTCCGAGATCCAGCGCCTCTCCAGTGGCTTCCCCCTCTTCGAGGTGGCCTTCACCTACATGAACTTCCACGTGATGCAAGGCTTTGCCACGACCGGAGAGATGGAGGACCTGGGAGCGCGCAACAACGTGCCCACCAACTTTGCGCTCTCGGTCTACTTCCTGCTCGACGAGCTCTCCGGACAGCTCAACCTGACCCTCGACTACGACGCTTCGGAGCTCGCCGCCGGACAGATGGAAGCCCTCGCCGGCTATTACCAGCGCGCCCTGACCTCGCTGGTCGAGCAGCCGGAGAGCCGGTACCTCTCGGAATGCCTGCTCGCGGAGCCGGAGCGCCGCCAGGTCCTCGAGGAGTGGAACCGCACTCGAACCTTCTATCCGGAGGCCGGGAGGTGCCTGCACGAGCTGCTTGAGGCGCAGGCGGCGAGATCGCCTGAAGCGACGGCCGTCTTCTTCGAAGGAGAGCGGCTGACCTACCGTGAGCTCAACGAGAGAGCCAACCGGCTCGCCCGTTTCCTGCGACGGCTCGGCGTCGGACCGGAGTCGCGGGTGGGCGTCTGCCTCGAACGGTCGCTCGACCTCGTGGTGGCCCTCGGCGCCGTCCTCAAGGCCGGCGGCGCCTATGTGCCGCTCGATCCGGCCTATCCGCCCGACCGGCAGGCGTTCATGGCGGCCGACGCGCAGGCGCCCGTGGCCCTGACCCTGCGCCGCTGGGCGGACACCCTCCCGGAAGGCACCCGGCGCGTGCTGATGGACGAAGAGAGCGGCGCCTGGGCTGGAGAGAGCGGAGACGACCTGCCGCCGGCGGCCGGCCCCGACAACCTCGCCTACGTGATCTACACCTCGGGCTCGACCGGCGCGCCGAAGGGGGCCATGAACACCCATCGCGCCGTGGTCAACCGCCTGCTCTGGATGCAGGACGCCTACCGGCTCACCGCCGCGGACCGCGTGCTGCAGAAGACCCCGTTCAGCTTCGACGTCTCGGTGTGGGAGCTCTTCTGGCCCCTCTTCACCGGCGCCTCCCTCGTGGTCGCCCGGCCCGAAGGGCATCGCGAGCCCGACTACCTGGCCGGGCTGATCGAGCGCCAGGGCGTGACGACCCTGCACTTCGTGCCGTCGATGCTGCGCGCCTTCCTCCAGGGGCTCGCGGCCGGACGGATGCCGTCGATCCGCCGGGTCTTCTCCAGCGGCGAGGCCCTCCCCGCCGATCTCGAACGCCGCTTCTTCGAAATCTTCCCTCGCGCCGAGTTGCACAACCTCTACGGCCCCACCGAGGCGGCGGTCGACGTCACCGCCTGGGCCTGCGATCCGTCGCTGGCCGGCCCGACGGTACCGATCGGCCGGCCCATCGCCAACCTGCGGATCTATCTGCTCGATACCGCCTTGAACCCGGTCCCCCCGGGCTCTCCCGGCGAGCTCCACATCGGCGGCCTCGGCCTCGCCCGCGGCTATCACGCCCGGCCCGGGCTGACCGCCGACCGGTTCATCCCCGACCCCTGGACCCTGGAACCGGGCGCCCGGCTCTACCGGACGGGCGATCTCGCCAGCCAGAGGCCGGACGGCGCCATCGAGTACCTCGGCCGCCTCGACCATCAGGTCAAGCTGCGCGGGCACCGCATCGAGCTGGGAGAGATCGAGAGCGCGCTGCGCCTCCTCCCTCGCGTGCGCGACGCCGCCGTGGTGCTGCGCGAGGACCGGCCCGGAGATCCGTGGATCGTGGCCTACGTCGTACCCGACGTCTCTCCCGCGGTGGAGCCCGAGGATCTCCGGGCTCTGGCGGACGAGCCGGGCTATACCGCCGAGCTCTCCGACGGCTTGCAGCGGACCCTGCCGGAGGCCATGGTGCCGTCCGCCTTCGTGCTCCTGCCGGAGCTCCCCCTGAGCCCCAACGGCAAGCTCGACCGCCGCGCCCTCCGAGCTCCCGAGGCCGTGCAGAGCAAGAGGAGCTACGTGGCGCCGCGCACCCCCACCGAAGAAATCCTGGCCGCGATCTGGGCCCAGGTTCTCGCGGTGCCGCGGGTGGGAGCTCGCGACAGCTTCTTCGAGCTGGGCGGACATTCTCTGCTCGCGACCCAGATCGTGCTGCGCGTCAACGAGGCCTTCGGAGTCAGCCTGACGCTGCGCGAGCTCTACAAGGCGGCGGACCTGGCGCAGCTCGCCGAGGCCGTGGTCCAGGCCCAGGCCGCCGAAGCCGACGCCGAGCTGCTGACGCGCCTGCTCGACCAGGTAGAGCAGCTCGACGCTGCCGGGATCGCGCACAGCCTCGCCGCGGACGCGCCGCTGGAGACCGCCCTTGAGTAACCCGGCGCAGCGCATCTCGGCCTTGTCCCCCGAGCAGCGGGAGATCCTGCTGCGCGAGCTCAGCCGGGCCCGTCAGGGCAAACCCGCAACAGCGCCCGCCGCGCTCCCGCCGCTCGCGGTCCGGCCGGCAGAGCGCGACCGGCCCTTCCCGCTGACCGACGTCCAGGAGGTCTACTGGGCCGGCCGCAGCGGCTACTTCGACCTGGCGACCCCCGGACCGGGAGCCAACGTCTACCTCGAATACGAGGTCGTGGGCGGCGGTGAGCCATTCCTCGCGCGGCTTGAGGCGGCGCTCTGCAGGATGTTCGACCGCCACGAGATCCTGCGCCTGACCCTGCTTCCGGACGGCCGGCAACGGCTCCTCGATCCGCTGCCGCCGTACCGGATCGAGCGGGTGGACCTGCGCTCCCTGACTCCCGAGGAGGCCGAGGCAGTGTCCGAGGACACCCGCGAGCGCTTCCGCTACCACCGGGGAGCGGCCGGGACCTGGCCCCTGTTCGGCTTCCGCGCCGCCTTCCTTCCCGGCGACCGCGTCCGGCTCCACATCTGGCTCGACTGCTGGCTAATCGACGGCCTGAGCCGGGACAACCTGATCAACGACCTGTTCGTCGCCGTGGCCGAACCGGACGTGGAGCTGCCGCCGCTCGGCTGCACCTACCGCGACTACACCGCGTCGTGGCCGGAGCTCCGGGAGACCGAGGCCTACCGCCGTTCCCGCGAATACTGGCTCCGCCGCGTTCCGGCCCTGCCGCCCGCCCCCGAGCTGCCGCTCGCGGAGCCGTTGAGCCCGCGCACGCAGGCCCGCTACACCGACGCCTTTCTTCCTCTCCTGGACGCCGCGTCCTGGCAGCGGCTCAAGGCGCATGCGTCCCGGCGGGGGCTCACCCCCTCGAGCCCACTGATCGCGGCCTTCGTGGAGACCTTGCGCGCCTGGAGCCGCCGGCCCGAGCTCACCCTCACGCTGGAGGGGACCTACTGGCCTCCGACCCACCCCCAGCTCCGCGACATCGTCGGCAACTTCAACACCGTCTACCCGCTTCAGGCGGACGACACCACCGGCACCTTCGCGCAGCGCACCCGGCGGCTCCAGGACCAGCTCTCCGAGATCCTGGAGCACCGCCTCTTCTCCGGCTTCCAGGTCCTGCGGGAGATCCGCCGCCACCGCGGCGGCGGCACCGCGCCCGTCATGCCGGTGATGTTCAACAGCCTGGTGGAGTACACCCACCCGAGCTACCGGGCCCAGGCCGGGCCGCCGCGCCCCTCCGGAGCCGATCCCGGGCCGTTGCGCGTCACCCAGATCGAGGTAGGGGCCCAGTTCCCCCAGCTGCTGATGCTGCCCGCCGTGTTCGAGGGAGACGGACACCTCTTCTTCAAATTCCAGGTGGTCGAGCACGTCTTCCTGCCGGGGGTCGTCCCCGCGCTGCGCGACGCCTACATGGACCTGGTCCGCCGGCTCTCCGCCGACGAGGCCGCGTGGGACGCCCCGTCGTTTCTCCTCACCCCCGCCGCGCAGCTCGAGGCCCGGCGTAATTCCCTGCCGGAGACTGCGGAACCGACAGCCGAGGACGCCGGGGTCGAGCTGAACCGGCTCCTCGGCCTCGGGCCGGACGACCGCGTGCTCTCCCTGTCGCCCGCCGCGGCCGATCCCGCGCGCTGGGAGGTCTCGGGCCCCGCGGCGGCCGGCGCGGCCGTCGTCCGCCCCGAGACGGACGATCCGGCCGATTGGGCCGAGCTCCTGTCCCGGG
>DATEIO010000020.1:0-45321 GCA_035278895.1 Thermoanaerobaculia bacterium
CCCGCCCGCCTTCAGGATCCCCAGCAGCCCCACGACCGTGCGCAGGGAACGGTCGACGCAGAGCCCCACGCGCGACTCCGGCCCGACGCCGAGCCGGCGCAGGGACCGGGCCACCTGCCCGGCGCGGCGGTCGAGATCGCCGTAGCCCAGGCTCTCTCCCGCGAAGACGACCGCCACCGCATCCGGCGTGCGCGCCGCCTGCGCGGCGAGCTGCTCGTGGACCAGGAGCCTCGCGCCGCGGCTCCAGTCCGCTTCGAGCTGCTCCCGCTCCGCGGCCGACAGCAGCGTCAGATCCTCCAGCCGCTCCTCCGCGTTCCGGGCCACCTCCGTGCAGATCGTCGCGAAGTACTCCGCCATGCGCTGCACGGTCGCGGCATCGAACAGATCGGGGTTGTAGCCGAACGAGCCGGCGATGCCGCCGGGGCCTTCGATGCAGGAGAGCGTCAGGTCGAACTTCTGGTCCTGCGGGCCGGTCGGCAGCCCGGTCAGCTTGAGCCCCGGCAGAGCGAGCTCGCCAGGCTGGGCGATCTCCAGATCGAACATGACCTGGAAGAGAGGCGAGTGTGCGAGGCTGCGCTCCGGTGCGAGCTCGTCGACCACCATCTCGAAGGGGAGATCCTGACAGGCGTACGCCGCCAGCGTCTTCTCGCGCACCTCGCCGAGCAGAGAGCTGAAGCTCTGCTCGGCCCACGGTTGTACGCGCAGCGCCAGCGTATTGACGAAGAGCCCGATCAGGCCTTCCGTCTCCAGCCGGTCCCGGTTGGCCACCGGCGTTCCGAGGACACAATCCTCTTGTCCGGTCAGCCGCGACAGGAGCACCGCGAACCCGGCCAGACAGGTCATGAACAGCGTCGCACCGCTCTTGCGGGCCAGCGCCTGGAGGCTCTGCGCCAGATCCGCTTCCAGCCGGAAGGGGGCCCGCGCCCCTCGGAAGCTCCGCTTCGGCGGACGCGGCCGGTCGAACGGCAGCGCCATGACCGGCGGGGCACCGGTCAGGTGCTCGCGCCAGAAGGCGAGCTGGCGCGAAAGGACCTCACCGGACAGCCACTCCCGCTGCCATACCGCATAGTCGGCGTACTGCAACGGAAGCTCCGGCAGCGGTGAAGGGTTCCCCCGGGCCAAGGCCTGGTAGAGCGCCGAGACCTCGCGCTGCAAGATCCCCACCGACCAGCCGTCACTGGCGATGTGGTGCAGGGTCACCAGCAAAACGTTGTGCTCATCGCCGCCATCGATCCGGAGAATCCGTAGCACCGGGCCGCTGCCCAGGTCCGAGAAGGGACGAATGGACTCCTGGCGCGCCAGCCGCAGGGTCTCGCCGTCCCGGAGGGCACCGTCCAAACCCGACAGATCCACGCACGGCGTGCGCACAGGCCGTGCGGGCGCGATCCGCTGGACCGGTTTGCCATCGACCGCCGGGAAGCTCGTCCGCAGCACCTCGTGGCGCCGGATCACTTCCGACAGCACTCCTTCGAGAACCGCCACGCGGAGCGCTCCTTCGAAACGCAGCGCCACCGGCTGATTGTAGGCAGGGCTCTCGGGATGCAGTTGTGCCAGGAACCATAGACGCTGCTGCGCATGGGAAAGCGGCAGGTCCCGGTCCCGCGGCACCCGTACGATGGCCGGAGGCGAGGTGAAGCCCGGTGTCTGACGAGCCACGATCACCCGCTCCATCAAGCCCGAGACGGTAGGGGCCTCGAAGACCGCCGTCAACGGCAGCTTCACTCCCAGGGCCTCCTTCACCCGCGAGACCATCTGCGTCGCGAGCAACGAGTGACCGCCGAGATCGAAGAAGTTGTCGTCAGCTCCGACCCGGGAGCGCTGGAGGACGTCGGCGAAGATCCCGGCGAGGATCTCCTCCTCCGGAGCGCGGCGCACCAGGGTCTCGGCAGCGAAATCGTTCTGCGCCGGGTTCTTCCGCTCCGCGAGCGCCTTGCGATCGACCTTTCCGCTGGGCGAGAGCGGCAGGTGGTCCAGGAACAGGACCCGGGCGGGAACCATGTATTCGGGGAGGCGTTCCCTGAGCCGCGCCCGCAGATCCGCGCTTGCCGGTCTCTCTCCCTCGTCCGCGACGACGTAGGCGATCAGCGTTCCGGGCGACTCGACGGGAGCCACCACCGCCGCCTCGTGCACCCCCGGGAGGCTCACCAGGGCAGCCTCGACCTCCCCCGGCTCGACGCGGAAGCCCCGGACCTTGATCTGCTGATCGATACGCCCCAGGAACTCCAGAGCTCCGTCCGTCGACCAGCGCGCCAGGTCGCCGGTCCGGTAGAGCCGCGCCCCCGGCCGCTCGGAGACCGGATGCGGAACAAAGCGCTCGGCGGTGAGCGCTGGGCGCCCCAGATAACCGCGCGCGAGACCGAAGCCGCCGACGCACAGCTCTCCCGGCGAGCCGAGCGGCGACAGCCCCCCCTGCCGGTCCAAGAGGTGCACCTCGACGTTGCCGACCGGTCTGCCGATCGGCGGCCGGCCCGAGCCCCGGTAGAGCCACGCGGTCGCGCACACCGAAGCCTCGGTGGGACCGTAGCCGTTGAACAACCGCCGCCCTGGACACCAGCGGCGTGCCAGATCCACCGGAAAGGCCTCCCCCACCACCATCAGGACCCGCAACTCGGAGAGCTGATCCGCGGCCTCGTCCGGCAGTGCCGCGAGAGCCGAGGGCGGCAGGATTGCGAGATTGATCCGCCAGGCCCGCAGGCGATCCGCGAGCTCGGGACCCGGCAGGAGCGCAAGGCGCGGCGCCATCACCAGCGTCGCTCCCGACCGCAGCGCGGTGACCGTCTCCGAAACCGCGCCGTCGAAGCTGAAGGCGGCGAACTGCAGGATCCGGTCCCCCGCGCTGACGCCCAAAAACTCGATGTGCGTGGCGCTCAGATTGGCCAGGCCACGGTGCGGTACCATGACGCCCTTCGGCAAGCCGGTCGAGCCCGAGGTATAGATGACGTAGGCGAGATCCTCCGGTCCCACCCCTGTGCTCACCGCCCCATCCGCCTCGGCCGCGATCGCCTCCCGCGAAGAGTCCAGAGGGATCACGAGCCCCAGGAACACCGGCATGGCGTCGACTAGATCGTCCTGGGTGAGGACCACCATCACTCCGGAGTCCTCGAGCATGAACGAGAGCCGTTCGATCGGATAGTCGGGATCCAGGGGCAGGTAGGCGCCGCCGGCCTTGAGCACGCCCAGGACCGCGACGATCATCTCGACCGAGCGCTCGAAGAACAGGCCGACCACCATCCCCCGGCCGATGCCCAACCGAGCCAGGTAGCGGGCGAGCTGATTGGAGAGCCGGTCGAGCTCGCCGAAGGTCACCGGCCGGTCTTCGAAGAGAATGGCGACCGCTTCCGGCGTGCGGACCGCGTACGCCGAGAAAACCTCGTGCAGCGGACGCTCGATCTGAACTTCGACCGCCGTGTCGTTCCAGCCCAGGATCAGCTGGTGCCGCTCCGGCTCGCTGAGCAGGGGCAGGTCCGCGAGACGGCTCTCCGGCCTCGCCACCGCGCCCGCCAGGAGCCGCTCGAACTGACCGGCGAAGCGCATCACCGTGACGGCGTCGAACAGCCGGGGGTCGTATTCCCAGGATCCGGCGAGCCCCTGCGCGGTCTCAAGGAGGACGAGCGAGAGATCCAGCTTGCTGACCCCGGGCACCGCCGGCAGAAGGCCCAGACGGACACCGGGCAGCTCCAGGGTCTCCTCCGTCGCGTTCTGCAATACGAATCTCACCTGGAACAGGGCCGAGTGCTCCAGGCTGCGCTCCGGATTCAGCTCCTCCACGAGCCGCTCAAACGGCAGATCCTGGTGGTCGTAGGCGCCGAGCGCCGTCTCCCGCACGAGATCCAGCCAGTCGCGGAAGAGCGCCGCCGGCAGCGGGCGCCCCCGCAGGGAGAGGTTGTTGACGAAGAAGCCGATCAGCTTTTCGACCTCTATCCGGTTGCGGTGAGTGACCGGCGACCCGACGACGAGATCCTCCTGCCCCGTGACTCGCGACAGGAACGCCTGCAGGCCGGCGAGAAGCACGATGAAAAGTGTCGCGCCGCGAGCCCGCCCGAGGGCGAGCACCCGGCGGTAGAGCTCCTCTTCGAGCCTGATCGGGCAGCTTCGGCCGGGTACCCGGGCGGCGGCGGAACGGGGTCTGTCGAGAGGCAGGTCGAGGACGGCGGGCGCCTCCCGCATCTGCTCCCTCCAGTAGTCGAGTTGGGCCGCCAGAACGTCGCCCGACAACCACTCCCGCTGCCAGACCGCAAAGTCGGCGTATTGCACGGGCAGCGCGGGCAACGAGAACGGCCGCCCCTCGTGGAAGGCTTCGTACAGCTCGCTGAGCTCCTGCATCAGCACGTCCATCGACCCGGCGTCGGAGACGATGTGGTGGAGCGTCAGCAGCCCGACGTGGCGGTCCTGCTCCAGCCGCAGCAGGGTCGCGCGCAGGAGGGGTCCGCGCGCAAGGTCGAACGGACGGGTCATCTCCGCCTGCAGGAGAGCCAGCGATTCCGCGCTCCTGAGTTGCGCCGGCAGGCCCTGGAGATCGACCAGCGGCAACACGAAGCCGTCCGCGGGTCCGATCCGCTGCACGGGCCCCCCGTCGACGGCGGGGAAGGTCGTGCGCAGGGCTTCGTGACGAGCGACGACCACCGACAGGCTCGCCGCAAGGATCGGGTGGGACAGGGATCCTGCGAGCTCCAAAGCGAGCGGGAGGTTGTACTGGCTGCTGCCGGGCTCGAGCTGGTCGACGAACCAGAGGCGCTCCTGCGCGAACGAGAGCGGCAGGGCGACGTCGCGGGACACCGGCCGGATGGGAGGGGCCGCGAGCACCTGGCCCTCCAGGCGCTGGGCCGCGACCTGCTCGGCCAGCGCCGCGACCGTTCCGTTCTCGAACAGGGCGCGCAGCGGCAGCTCGACGCCGAGCACGCTGCGCAGGCGCGACATCACGCGCGTGGCCAGCAGGGAGTGGCCTCCCAGGGCGAAGAAGTCGTCGTTGACGGCGACCCGCTCGCGCCCCAGCACCTCGGCGAAGATCCCGGCCAGCAGCTCCTCCACCGGCGTCCGCGGCTGGATGCGCTCGTCCGTGCGAGGCCTGGGCGCCGGTTCCGGCAGCGCCCGGCGGTCCACCTTCCCGCTCGGCGTCAGCGGCATCGCCGCGAGCCCGACGAAGGTCGCCGGCACCATGTGCTCCGGCAGCCGCTCCCGCAGGAAGGCCGACAGGCTCGCGCCGGCGATCCCGGAGCCCGGCCGCGCCACCGCGTAGCCGACGAGCGACCTGTCGCCCGGCTGCCCGTCGCCCCCACGCGCCATCACCACCGCCTCGGCGACATCGGGGTGCCGGACGAGGGCCGCCTCGATCTCTCCCAGCTCGATGCGGAAGCCGCGGATCTTCACCTGATGGTCGATGCGGCCCAGGAACTCGAGATTGCCGTCCGGCAGCAGACGCGTCAGATCGCCGGTGCGGTAGAGACGGCCTCCGGGCTCGCCCACGAAGGGGTCGGGCACGAACGCCGCCGCGGTCAGCTCCGGCCTCCCGAGGTATCCCCGGGCCAGCCCCACACCACCCAGCAGCAGCTCGCCGGGGGCTCCGATCGGCTGGGCGCGCAATTCGCGGTCCACCACATGGAGGCGCAGGTTGGCGATCGCGCGGCCGATCGGCACCACCGCCGGCTCGGGCACGCAGGCCCAGGCGCTCACTTCCACCGACGCCTCGGTCGGGCCGTACAGGTTGTGCAGCCCGGTCTTCCCGCCGCGGCCGAGCCGGACGAAGAACTTCCGCACGAGATCCGGCAGCAGGGCCTCGCCGCTCGCCATCACGAGCCGCAGGGTGGACAGCGTTTCGAGACCCGGCGTCTCCAGGAAGGCCTGGAGCATGGACGGGACGAAGTGGAGGGCCGTGATCCCCTCGCGGGCGATCAGCTCCGCCAGGTACGCCGGATCCTTGTGCCCCTCCGGCCGGGCAAAGACCAGCCGCGCGCCGGCCAGCAGAGGCGAAAAGAGCTCCCACAGCGAGACGTCGAAGCCGAACGGAGTCTTCTGCAGGACCCGGTCCTCCGGCGTCAGGCCGTACGCCGCCTGCATCCAGAGCAACCGGTTGACGATCCCCCGGTGCGGGATCATCACCCCTTTCGGGACCCCGGTCGACCCGGAGGTATAGATCACATAGGCGAGATTCCCCGCCTCGACCCGGTTCCGCGGCGCTCCGGACGATCCGCCGCGCTCCCCGGCCTCCGGTCCGAGCACCACCACCTGCTCGCCGCGACCCGGCAGCAGGTGCACAAAGCGCTCCTGGGCGAGGACAACGGACGTGCCGGCGCTCTCGACCAGGAGGGCCAAGCGCTCGGCCGGGTACGTGGGATCGAGCGGCACGTAGGCCGCTCCGGCCTTGAGGATCCCGAGGAGCGCCACGATCATCTCCAGCGAGCGCTCCAGCAGGACCCCCACCCGCCCCTCCGGCTCCACGCCCAGGCGGATCAGGTGCCAGGCCAGACGGTTGGCGCGCTCCTCCAGATCGCGATAGGTCAGCAACTCCTCTTCGAACACCGCGGCCACGGCCTCCGGCGTCCTCGCGGCCTGGGCCGCGATCAGCTCGTGCAGGCAGACGCCGGGAAGGGACCAGGCCGTCGCCGTGTCGCCCCACTCCGCCACGACCTGGTGCCGCTCCGCGTTGGACAGCAGAGGCAGGTCCAGGAGGCGCCAGCTCTCCTCGCCCGGAGGCGACGCCAGGCTCTCGACGAGGTTGCGCAGATGGTGGAGAAGACGCAGCACCGTCACCTCGTCGAAACGGGCCCGTTCGGCATCGATGCTCAGGGCCAGCTCCTCGCCGGGGGCCGCCGTCACCGTCAGGAGGTAGTTGGTCTGCTCGAAGCTGCGAACCTCGGCCACCCGCAGGCTGAGCCCTTCCCGCCGCAGGGCGGCTTCGCGCGGGTAGTTCTCGAACACCAGAATGCTCTCGAACAGCTCCCGGCCGCGCGGCACCTCGCTCCAGGACTGGACCTGGACCAGCGGGGTGTGCTCGTACTGCCGCAGCTCGACCTGGCGGCGCTGCAGGTCTTCCAGCCAGGCGAGCACGGGCGTCTGTCCGGAGACCTCCAGGCGCACGGGCAGGGTGTTGATGAACAGGCCGACCATGGAGTCGACCCCCGGAAGCTCCGGCGGACGCCCCGAGACCGTCGCTCCGAAGACGACGTCCTGCTGTCCGCTGTAGCGGCCGAGCAGCGCTCCCCACGCCCCCTGCGTCAGGGTGTTGAGCGTCAACCGGTGCCGCCGCGCCTGGGCAGAGAGGGCCGCGGTCATCGACGGGGAGAGCCGGGCGGCGTGGGCGATCGAGCCGCGGAGCCCGGATCCGTTGCCCGCGACGGACTCCAGGGACGCCGGCTCCGTAAAGCCCGCCAGGGCCCGCCGCCAGTACGTCTCCGCGGCCGCGAGGTCCTGGCGCTCCAGCCACTCGATGTACCGGCGGTAGGGAGGGTGCCACGCCAGCTCGGGCTCCCGGCCCGAGCGCAGGGCTTCGTAGCAGCCGAGGAGCTCGCCGGCCACGGCCGAGAAGGACCAGCCGTCCAGCAGGACATGGTGGTGGCTCCACACGAGCTCGTGCTCCTGTTCCCCCGTTCGGATCAACGCCCAGCGCATCAGAGGCGCCCGGGCCAGATCGAAGCCCGCTTCGCGGTCCGCCCGCAGCAGACCGGCCAGGCGCATCTGCCGCTCCCCCAGAGAGAACCCGCGCCAGTCTTCGCACCGCACCGACACCGGCACCCGCCCGTGCACCACCTGGAGCGGCCGGTCCAGGCCCTGCCAGCGCAGCGAGGTGCGCAGGATGGGGTGATTCATCACGACGCGCCGGCAGGCCTCTTCGAAGGCTCCCTCGTCGACCTCTCCCAGCAGACGGCAGAGGAGCTGGTTGAAGTAGACGCCGGATGACGGGGCGTACAGGCTGTGGAAGGCCAGCCCCTCCTGGAGCGGCGACAGCGGATAGAGGTCTTCGATGCCCCACTCCCCTCCGAGGATGCGGTCGAGCGTCGCCTGATCGAGCCGGACCCGCGGGAAGTCCGAGGGGGTGTAGACCGCGATCTCGCGCGCGAGGACGGACTCGCAGTGGGCGATCAGGGAACGGAGATGCGAGGCAAACCGCCCGGCCAGCGCTTCGAGGGTGGAGCGGTGATCGAGGCTCTCGCTGTAGCCGAAGAGGATCTGCAGCCGCCCTCCGGCGACGGCACCGCCCACGTCCAGCCGATGCGTGCGCGCCGCGCGGGGGCTGCGATGGAGCCCTCGCGCCTCGCCCGCCGGGCGGAGGAGCGCATCGTCCCGCAGGCTCGGATCAAGCTGGCCCTGGTAGTTGAAGCTCACCTCCGGCTGCGGCAGGCCCGCCAGGAGCGCGCTCACCCCCTCCTCCTCCCGAAGGTAGCGCAGCAGCCCGTATCCGATGCCGCGCGCGGGGATGGAACGCAACTGCTCCTTGACCGCGCGCAGAGCCGCCCCGGGGTCCTGCGGCGCACCGGGGTCGAGCGCGAGGAGCACGGGGAACACGGTCGTGAACCAGCCCACCGTGCGCGACAGATCCACGCCGTCCAGGATCTCCTCCCGCCCATGCCCCTCGAGCGCGATGCGCAGCGCGCCGCCCGGCCCGGCGAGGGCCTGCACCAGCGCGGTCAACAGGACGTCGTTGATCTGCGTCCGGTAGGCCTTCGGAACCTTGTGGAGGAGCGCATCCGTCTCCTCCGCGGACAGCGCGATCGAGGCCCAGCGCGTGGACGCCTCCGTGCCGGTTCCACCCGGCTCGTCCGGCGCTGGCCCGCCGGCCGCACTCCTGCCCTGGCGCAACCACCAGGAGAGCTCCGGCTCGAGCGGCATCGAGCGCGCGTGCTCCGCGAGCCTTTCCGACCAGATCCTGAACGAAGTGGTCTTCGCAGGCAGCTCGACCGCCTCCCCCCGGGAGAGGCTGCGACAGGCGCTCTCCAGATCCTCGAGCAGAATCCCCCAGGAGACGACGTCCACGGCCAGGTGATGCACGACGAGGAAGAGCCGGGCCTCCCCACCCGGCAGATCGAACCAGACCGCACGCACGACCGGCCCACGCTCCAGGTCGAGGCTGGCCTGGACGCCGGCCGCCGCCTCTTCGAGGGCCGCGCGGCCCCGGTCCGGCGTCAGGGCGGACAGGTCCAGCCGGGACCAGGGCGTCTCCTGCACCGCCCTGGTCCCGAGGCAACGCTGCGTCCAGATCCCCCCCGCTTCGGCAAAGCGCAGACGGAGCGCGTCGTGATGCTCCAGCAGGACGGCGAACGCCTGCCGCGCCACTTCGGGGACGAGGGGTTGCCGCACGGCGAGCAGCGTGGACTGCGTGAAGTGGTGCGGGTCCACCGGCCGCGATTGCAGGTACCAGCGCTGGATGGGGGACAACGGCACCGGCCCGGCGACCGGTCCCTGGCCGGCCTCGCCCACGCTCACGCTTTCGGCGACCGCCGCCAGGCCGGCGATCGTCTGGTGCTCGAAGATCTGGCGCGGCTTGATGCGGCAGCCCGCCCGGGCGGCGCGGGCCACGATCTGGATCGACAGGATCGAGTCTCCGCCGAGCTCGAAGAAGTTGTCGTGCACCCCGACGGCCTCGACTCGCAGGACCTCCCTCCAGATCCCCGCCAACAGCTCCTCGACCGCGGTACGGGGAGCGGCGTGGCCGCCGTCCCGGCGCTCGCGCTCCGGCGCCGGCAGAGCCCTGGAGTCGATCTTGCCGTGCACCGTGAGCGGCAGACTGTCGAGGAAGACGAAGAGGGCGGGGATCATGTGCTGCGGCAAGCGCTCCCGCAGCCGGTCGCGGAGCTCGCCGGCCTCGGCCCTTCCCACGACGTAGGCGACCAACGCCCCTTCGCGGGCGAGGACGATGGCCTCGCGGACGGCGGGATGCGCCAGGAGGGCCGCCTCGATCTCCCCGAGCTCGATGCGGAAGCCGCGGATCTTCACCTGGGCGTCGATGCGGCCGGCGAAGACGAGCTCGCCCGCGGGGAGACGGCGCACCAGATCGCCGGTCCGGTAGAGGCGGGCCCCCGGCTCGCCGAACGCGTCCGGGATGAACCTCTCGGCGGTCCACGCGGGCTCGCCGAGGTAGCCGCGCGCCAGCAGCCCGCCGAGCGCCAGCTCACCCGGAGCTCCGGCCGGGAGCGGCTCGCCGCCGGGGTCGATGACATAGGCGGTGCGGCCGGGCAGCGGACGGCCGATCGGGACGGAGGCGGCAGCCTGGCCGGTGCCGGGCTCGAACAGGGTGGAGGTGATGATGCCCTCGGTCGGCCCATAGGCGTTGAGCAGGCGGCTCCCCGCCATCGGCGTGCGGCCCCAGAGACGGGCGGCCTCCGCCGGCATCTCCTCGCCGCCCGCGATGACCAGGCGCAGCCCCGGGGCGGCCGGACCGGGGCGGTCGACCGCGTCGCGGACCCACCCCTGCCAATAGGCCGTCGGCAGGTTGACGACGGTCAGGCCGAGCTCCGCGAAGCGCCGCAGGACGTCGTCCCCACCCCACAGATCGGGGTCGCGCAGCACGATCGTGGCTCCCGCCGCGAGCCCTGGCAGGATCTGCTCGAGCGACACGTCGAAGCTCGGCGAGGCGAACTGCAGGATGCGGTCCCGCTCGCCGAGACCGTAGACCTCGGCCATGGTCTGGCAGTGAGCCGCCGCGACCGCGTGCGTCACGCCGACGCCGCGCGGCGTGCCCGTCGAGCCCGAGGTGTAGATGAGATAGGCCAGGCTCTCGGACACGGCGTGGCCGCGGACGGCCGGCGCGGCGCCCCCCTCGTCCTCGGCAGCGCCGAGCAGGACGAGGCTCGTGCCGAGAAACGGCGGACGGCCGGCCTGCCGGTCCCCGGTGACCACCACGCCCGCGCCGCTGTTCTCCAGCATCAGCGCCAATCGCTCGTCGGGATGGGCGGGGTCGAGCGGCAGGTAGGCGCCCCCGGCCTTGAGCACCCCCAGGAGGGCCACCAGCAGGGCCGGCGAGCGATCGAGACAGACCCCCACCGGCACCTCGGGCCGCACGCCGCGGGCCAGCAGGCGGGCGGCCAGGCGATCCGCGCGGCGGTTCAGCTCCCGGTACGTGAGCTGCTGGCCCTGCCCCACCACGGCGATGGACTCGGGAGCGGCCTCCACCCTCGATTCGAACAGCGTGTGCAGGCAGGCCGGGGCCGCGGGCGGGGCCTGTGCCGCCCGGCCCCACTCGGCCAGGAGCTGGTGCCTCTCCGGAGCCGAGAGCAGAGGCAGCTGGGACAGCCGGAGGCCCGGGGTTGCGACGCCGGCTTCGAGCAACGTTCCGAGCTGGGACGCGAGGCGCGCGATCGCCGGGGCGTCGAACAGCGCGGTGCTGTACTGGATCATGCCCGTGATCCGGCCGTCCGCTTCGGAGAGCGACAGGGTGAGGTCGTGCTTGGCGATCTCGCCGCCGCTCCCGGAGGCGAACGGCGCCACCGTGAGCCCCGGCAGCTCGAGCGCGCCCACCGGCGCGTTCTCCAGGGCGAACATCACCTGGAACAGGGGCGAGTGCGCCAGGGTCCTTTCCGGCTGCAGCTCCTCCACCAGCCGCTCGAAGGGCAGGTCCTGATGCGCGTACGCCGCGAGCGTCTCCTCGCGCTGCCCGGCGAGCAGAGAGGCGAAGCTCTGGCCTTCCCGCAGCTCTGTGCGCAGGGCCAGGGTGTTGACGAAGAACCCGATCAACCCCTCCGTCTCGACCCGGTTCCGGTTCGCCACCGGCGTGCCCACGACCAGGTCCCGCTGTCCCGAGAGACGCGCGAGGAGGGCCTCGAACCCGGCCAGCAGGACCATGAAGACCGTCGCCCCCGAGGAGCGGCCGAGCGCCGCGATCCGCCGCGACAGCTCGGCCGGGAGCCCGACCGGCAGGATCGCGCCACGGAGGCTCTGCACCGGCGGCCGGGGGCGATCGAGCGGCAGATCGAGGAGCGGCGGCGCGCCCTGGAGGCGCCGGCGCCAGTAGCCGATCTGCCGCTCCAGCTCCTCGCCCTGCAGCCAGGCCCGCTGCCAGACTGCGAAGTCGGCGTACTGCACCGCGATCTCCGGCAGAGCCGCCGTCCCTCCCTGCACCTGCGCCCGGTACATCTCGCTCAACTCCCGCACCATCACACCCAGCGACCAGCCGTCCGAAATGATGTGGTGCATCGTCAGCCAGACCGCATGCCTCTCCCCGCTCAGACGCAGCAGGCCTGCCCGCAGAAGCGGTCCCCGCGACAGGTCGAACGGCCTCCGCCTCTCTTCCCACAGCAGGCGGCGGGCTTCGGCCTCCCGGATCTCGTCCCCGAGACCTGCGAGGTCCACCAGCGGCAGCTCCAGGTCCGCCGCCTCGCCGATGACCTGGACGGGGCGCCCCAGGTGGGTCGCAAACCGCGTCCGCAGCACCTCGTGACGCTCGACCAGCCCCTGCAGGCTCCGCCGCAGCGCTCCCCTCTCCAAGCGGCCGTGCAGCTCGAGAGCCAGCGGGATGTTGTACGCCGGTGTGCCCGGCTCGAGCTGATCGAGGAACCAGAGCCGCTCCTGCGCGAACGAGAGAGGCAGGTCCCCCTCGCCCCGGACCGCGACGACCGGCGGCTCCACCCTGCCGGCCGGCTCCCGCAGCAGAGACTCCACCCTGCGGCCCAACTGCTCGATCGTCGGTCCCTCGAACAGCGCGCGCATCGGCACCTCGACCCCCAGCAGGCTCCGCACCCGCGAGACCACCTGCGTCGCCTTCAGGGAATGCCCGCCCAGCTCGAAGAAGCTCTCGCGGATCCCGATGCGCTCGCGCCCCAGGACCTCCGACCAGACCCCCGCCAGCAGCTCCTCCACGACGTTGCGCGGCGCCTCCCACGGCTTCGCGGCGCTCGGCTCGGGAGCCGGCAGCGCCTTGCGGTCCACCTTGCCGCTCGGCGTCAGCGGCATGGCCTCCAGCGCCACCCAGCCGGCGGGGAGCATGGGCTCGGGGAGCGACTCCGCCAGGAACGCCCGCAGCTCGGCCGGCCGGACCTCTTCTCCGGTCTGCGCCACCACGTAGGCCACCAGCCGCCGGTCTCCCACCTCGCCCGCCGCCCCCTCCCGGACCGTCACCACCGCCTCCCGCACCGACGGGTGCGTCCTCAGGGCTGCTCCGATCTCCTCCAGCTCGATCCGGAAGCCGCGGATCTTCACCTGATGGTCCAGGCGGCCCAGGAACTCGATCGCGCCATCCGGCAGGTGGCGCGCCAGATCCCCCGTGGCGTACAGGCGAGACCCCGGGGCTCCGCCCAGGGCATCGGGGATGAACCTCTCCGCCGTCGGCCCGGGCCGGCTCAGGTACCCGCGCCCGACCTGGACGCCACCGATGTGCAGCTGACCCGGCACACCGATCGGCACCGGGATCCCGGCGCGGTCCAGCAGGTGGACGCGGGTGTTGGCGACCGGCCGCCCGATCGGGACCGAGCTGCGCCGGCTCTGCCGCTCGCAGGCGTGATACGTGACGTCCACCGCCGCCTCGGTGGGGCCGTAAAGGTTGTAGAGGCCCGCGCCGCTCCAGCCCAGCCGATCGAAGAACCGCCGCTCCAGATCGCCCGGCAGCGCCTCGCCGCTCGCGATCACCCGCTCGAGCGACGAGCACGCCTCCAGGCCCGGCGCCTCCAGGAACACCTGCAGCATCGAGGGGACGAAGTGCACGGTCGTCACCTCCTGCTCCGCGATCAGACGCGCCAGGTAGCCGGCGTCCTGATGCTCGCCGGGGCGGGCCATCACCAGCCGCGCGCCCACCATCAGGGGCCAGAACAGCTCCCACACCGACACGTCGAAGCTGAACGGCGTCTTCTGGACCACCCGGTCTTCGGGGGTCAGGCCGAAGGCCTCCTGCATCCACAGCAGCCGGTTGACGACCGCCCGGTGGGTGTTCATCGCCCCCTTGGGCCGGCCCGTCGAGCCGGAGGTGTAGATCACGTAGGCCAGATGCTCCGGCCGCGCGCCCTCCGGGGCGGCCGCGGAGCCCATTTCCGGCAGGGGATCGTCGAGGCAGAGCACCGGGCCGGCCGGCGCCGGCAGCCGGTCGAGCAGCCGCCTCTGGGTCAGCAGGACCGGGGATTCCAGGCCCTGCTGCGCGTCTTCCAGCATGAAGGCCAGCCGCTCCGCCGGATAGGAGGGGTCGAGCGGCACGTAGGCGCCGCCGGCCTTGAGGATGCCGAGCAGCCCCACCATCATCTCCAGCGAGCGCTCGACGCAGAGGCCGACCCGTGTTTCCGGGCCCACCCCCAGGCCGCGCAGCGCGCGGGCCAGCCGCCCGGCCCGGGCGTCGAGCTCGCCGTAGGTGAGCCGCCCCTCCTCGCAGACCACGGCCACGGCCCCGGGAGCGCGGACGGCCCGGGCCTCGATCCACTCGTGCAGGCAGAGATCCCGCGGCCACGCGGCCTCCGTGGCGTTCCACTCCGCGAGCTGCTGCCGCTCGGCGGCAGAGAGCAGCGGCACCTGCTCCAGAGTCCCCTGGTGCTCGACGAAGGCCTGCAGCAGATTGCTCAGATGCCGGAGCTTGCGCTCCACCGTCACCCCATCGAAGAGCCGGCGGTCATACGACAGCGCCAGGGACAGCCTCTGCCCCGGGCCCACCGTCAAGCTCAGCGGGTAGTTGGTCGGCTCCTCATGGCCGATCTCTTCGATCTTCAGACCGGCCTGCGGCTGGCGCAAGGCGTTGTCGATCGGATAGTTCTCGAACGTCATCAGCGAGTGGAACAGAGCCTCACCCCGCGGAACCTCGCTCCAGACCTGGACCTCGGCCAGCGAGCTGTATTCGTACTCGCGCACCCGGGCCTGGCGGTCCTGCAGATCGCGCAGCCAGGCATCGAGCGGCTCCCAGGGGGCAACGCCGATGCGCACCGGCAGCGTGTTGATGAAGACCCCCAGCATTGTTTCGATTCCGGGGAGAACCGCGGAACGCCCAGAGGACACGGCTCCGAAAGCAATGTCCTGCTCGCTGCTCTCGCGGGCCAGCAGAAGAGCCCAGGCGCCCTGGACGGCCGTGTTCAAGGTCAACTGATGCCGCCGCGTCCACTCTTTCAGAAGCGTGGTGGCCTCGACGGGCAGCCAGACCTGCCGGTGGAGCTGCTCTTCCGGCCGTGGTTCCGCCACGGACGGAGGGCGGTCCGAGGCCAGCGGGGTGGCAGCCGGGAAACCGGCCAGCGCACGGCGCCAGAACTGCTCCGCGGCAGACCGGTCCTGCCGCCGCAGCCAGGCGATGTACTCGCGAAACGGCCGAGGCCGCTCCCGCTCGGCCGAGCTGTCGAGACGAATCGCGCCGTAGAGGGCAAAGACCTCGGAGAGCAGGAGAGAGAACGACCAGCCGTCCAGCACCAGGTGATGGAAGCTCCAGATCAGCCGATAGCGGTCCTCTGCCACGCGCAGCAGCACGAGGCGCATCAGGGGCGCCAAGCCCAGGTCGAACCCACGTTCGAGATCGGCGCGATACCTGGCGGCCAGGCGCTCGGCTCGAGTATCCTCGTCGAGCTCTCTGAGATCTTCCATCTCCAAGGGCAACCCGGCCCGCTCGAACACGAGCTGCAGCGGTTCCGGGCAGCTCTGCCAGGCGAAGGCCGTGCGCAGAATCGGATGCCGATCGATGGCCGCCTGGCAGGCGCGGCGGAAGGCGTCGACGTCGAGCGCTCCCCGCACGGTGCAGCGGAGCTGGCGGAAATAGACTCCCGCTCCCGTGGCCTCGATGCTGTGGAACAACATGCCCTGCTGCAGGGGAGACAAGGGATAGAGATCTTCCACCTCCCGTTGCGCCAACAGCCGGTCGAGAGTCGCCTGATCCAACTCCGCCAGGGGGAAGTCCGAGGGCGTGAAACCCCGCGCTCCGGGGGAGGTGCAGTGCGCGATGAGCGTCCGCAGAGCGGCGAGGAAACGTTGCGCCAGGTCCTCGACCGTCTCGCGGCGGTACCGGGTCACACTGTAGCCCCAGGTCATCCGCAGGCGGCCACCGGCGACCTGGCCGAAGACCTCCAGCAGATGGGTCCGGGGATGCAGCGGGCTGATTCCCGGGCCCGCCGACTCGCGGGCCCCCCGGAAGAGACGGTCCTCGGCGACCGCCTGATCGAGCTGCCCCAGATAATTGAAAACGATGCCTCCCTGAGGCAGCGATCCGAGCCTGGAGGCGATCTCGCCGCGCCCCAGGAATCGCAGCAGGCCGAACGCGAATCCCCGCTCGGGAAGTGCGCGAAGCTGCTCTTTGATCGCTTTCAGGGCCTCGCCGGGAGCCGCGATCCCGTCGAGGTCGAGGAGTACGGGGAAGAGGGTCGTGAACCAGCCGACCGTGCGCGAGACGTTCAGGTCCGGGAAGATCTCCTCCCGGCCATGCCCCTCGAGCTCCAGCCAGAGCTTGCGGCTCCCCGTCCAGGACGAGGCCGCTTCCACCAGAGCCGTGATCAGGACGTCGTTGATCTGAGTGCGATAGGCCCGAGGAACCTCCTGAAGCAGCAGGCGCGTTTCGTCGACCTCGAGCGCGACGCTCACCCTGCGGGTCGAAGCCGTGGTGCCGGGACCCTCGGCGAGATCGACCGGCAGCGGGGTCGAGGGCTGGTCCGACCGCTGCAGCCAGTAGCCCGCCTGGCTCTCCGCGGCCGGCGCATGGGCATGCTCGACCAGCCGCTCGGCCCAGTTGCGCAGCGCCGTCGTCTTCGGTGGCAGCGACGGCGCCTCACCGGAGAGGAGCTGCAGATAGAGGGTCTCCAGATCCTCCAGGAGGATGCGCCAGGAGACGCCATCGACGACAAGATGGTGAAGGATCAGCAGGAAGCGGTCGGGCTGATTCCCGTCCAGACGGAAGAGGACCAGGCGCAGGAGCGGGCCGCGGCTCAGATCAAGGCTCGCCTGCAGACGCGCGGCGGCCGCCTCGAGGGCCGGAACCTGCCAGGCCTCCTCCACTGCCGATAGATCGATCTGTGCCCAGGGGAGCTCGCCGGTTACCCCCTCGTTCGTCTGCCGCCATTCGGGGTGCTCGGCGCTCGGGGGCTCGAAACGCATGCGCAGCGCGTCGTGGTGGCTCCGCAGGATCTCGCAGGCGCGGCGCAGCGCCGCCGCCTGAAGCCGTCCCCCGGCCGCGGGCCCGGGCTCCAGCAGAAGGCTCTGGTTGAAATGCTCCGGATGCGGGACTTCCTGCGCCAGGAAGCTCCGTTGGATGGGGGTCAACGGCACGGGACCGACGACCGGTCCGGCCTCCTCACGAGCTGCCGGCAGCGCCTCCGCCACCCGCGCCAGACCGGCGATCGTCTGATGCTCGAACAACTGCCGGGCGGTCAGGCGCAGGCCGGCCTGGCGGGCCCGCGACACCACCTGGATCGAAAGGATGGAGTCGCCTCCCAGCTCGAAGAAGTTCTCATCCACCCCCACCTCTCCGAGCCCCAGCACCGCGCACCAGATCCGCGCCAGAAGCGCCTCCACCTCGGTGCGCGGCCGCGTCGTTTCTTCCCCCTCGCGCCGGACCCGCTCCGGCGCCGGCAGCGCCTGGCGGTCCACCTTGCCGTTGGGGGTCAACGGCATCGTCTCGAGCACCACCAGGGCCGACGGCACCATGTGCTCCGGCAGGCTGCCGGCCAGCCACTGGCGCAGATCGCCCATGCCGGGTGCCTCCTCATGGGGCACCACATAAGCCACCAAACGCCGCTCCGCCCCGTCCTCCCGGACCACCACGAGGGCTTCACGGACCCTCGGGTGGGAGGCGAGCGCAAACTCGATCTCCCCCAGCTCGATCCGGAAGCCGCGGATCTTCACCTGGTGATCGATCCGTCCCAGGTATTCGAGATCCCCGCCGGGCAGAGACCGCGCCAGATCGCCGCTGCGATAGAGCCGCGAGCCGGGCTCTCCGTAGGGGCTGGGCACGAAACGTTCCGCCGTCAGCTCCGGCCGGCCCAGATAGCCCAGAGCAAGCCCTGCTCCGCCGACGTGGATCTCCCCGGGCACACCGACCGGCGCGGGCTGCAGGTTGCCATCCAGAACGTAGAGGCCGAGATCCGGGATCGGCCGGCCGATGACGCTGGCACGGCCGGTGATCTCGGACTCTCCGATCGGCCGGTAGGTGGCGTGCACCGTCGTCTCGGTGATGCCGTACATGTTGATCAACCGGGGGTGCTGGTCCCCGTGGCGCTTGAGCCAGAGAGCCAGGCTCGACGGCTCCAGGGCCTCGCCGCCGAAGACCACGACCCGCAGGGCCAGATCCGGCGCCGCGTCTCCGAGCACCGCCTGCTCGCCCCAGATCAACTGCCGGAACGCCGAGGGCGTCTGATTGAGCACCGTGACCCGCTCTGCGCGCAGCAGCTCGTAGAAAGCTTCCGGCGAGCGGCTCACCCAGTGCGGCACCACGGCCAGCCGGCCGCCATGGAGCAGAGCCCCCCAAAGCTCCCAAACCGAGAAATCGAATGCATAGGAGTGGAACAACGTCCAGACGTCCTCCGCCCCAAAGCCGAACCATGGCCCGGTGGCCGTGAAAAGCCGCACGACGTTGCCGTGCCGCACCACCACTCCCTTCGGCCGGCCTGTCGAGCCCGAGGTGTAGATGACGTAGGCCGGGAGGTCCTCCGAGACCGGGACGGCAGGGGCTTCGGTGCTTTCGCAGGCGATCGTTTCGGCATCCCGGTCCAGGAAGACCACCCGCGTTGCCGAACCGGTCTCCGGCAGGGCTCCGGCCAGGGATTCTTCCGAGAGCAGCACCGCCACCCCGCTGTCCTCCAGCATGAAGGCCAGCCGCTCCCGCGGATACGCCGGATCGAGCGGCACGTAGGCGCCGCCGGCCTTGAGCACACCCAGGATGGCCACCACGATCTCCGTCGACCGCTCGAGGCAGAGGCCCACCAGGTCTCCGCAGGAGATCCCCAGGCCGATCAGGTGCCGGGCAAGTTGGCTCGACCTCCGGTCGAGATCGCCGTACCTCAGCCGCTTCCCCTCGGACGTCACGGCCACCGCCTCGGGAGAGCGGGCCGCCTGGACGGCGAAGATCTCGTGCAGACAGGGACCACCGAGGGTTTCGAGCGGAGCGGCGTTCCACTCCAGGGTGAGCTGCTGGCGCTCGGCCGGGGTCACGAGCGCCAGGTCCGCAACCGGGCGGTCTGGCTCCGCCGCGGCACCGGCGATCAGGTTCTCGAAATGCCGCGACAGGCGCGTCAGGGTGGCGCGGTCGAAAAGATCGACGTTATAGGTCCAGACGCCGCTCAATCCCCTGGGTGTCTCCCGCAGGCTGAGCTCGAGATCGAACCGGACGGTCTGGGCCCTTGCCTCGACCGGGCTCAGCACCAAACCGGGCAGATCCAGCCCCCTGGAGGCCAGGTTCTGGAGCTGGAAGACCACCTGGAACAGCGGAGAGCGCGACAGGTCCCGCTCCGGCTGCAGCTTCCCCACCAGAACTTCGAACGGGATGTCCTGGTGGCTCAGGGCACCGAGGGCGACCTCCCGCACCCGGGCGAGCAACTCGCAGAAGGACGGCCTGCCCGCGAGATCCGTGCGCATCGCAAGGGTGTTGACGAAGAAGCCGATCAACGGCTCCAGCTCGAGGCGGTCGCGTCCGGCGAACGTCGCGCCGACGATGACGTCGTCCTGCCGCGAGTAGCGATGCAGCAGCGCCTGGAACCCCGCCAGCAGCGCCATGTACGGCGTGGCACCCTGCTGCCGGCCGAGCTTGAGAAACGCCTGGCTCGCCTCCGCCTGGAAGGCGAAGGGCTCGTCCGCCCCGAAGAACCTCTGGGCCGGCGGACGCGGACGATCCGTGGGAAGCCGCAGAATGGAGTGCTCCGCGAGAGCCTGCCGCCAATAGGAGACCTGGCTCTCCAGCACCTTCCCGCGCAACCATTCGCGCTGCCAGAGGGCGAAGTCGGCGTACTGGACGGGCAGCTCGGGCAGAGGAGAGGGCTCGCCGGCGGCAAACGCCGGATAGAGCGCCCCGATCTCGCGGATCAGAACCTCCATCGACCAGCCATCCGAGACGACGTGGTGCAGGGTCAGGAGGACGACGTGCTCGTCTCGCCCCGGACGCAGGAGCGTGGCCCGGATCAGCGGACCGGTGGCGAGGTCGAACGGGCGCAGCCTCTCCTCCGCCGCAAGGAGCCGAATGCCGCTCTCCCGCTGCTCGGCCGGCAGATCCGCCAGATCGACCACCGGCACCTCCAGGTGCGGGTCGTCCACGATGACCTGGACCGGCCGGTCGCCATGCAGGGAGAAGTGGGTCCGGAGCGACTCGTGCCGCCGCACGATCTCCCCGAGGCTCCTGCGGAAGGCCTGGACCTCCAGGGCGCCGCACAGGCGGACCGCCGAGGACATGTTGTAGGCCGGCGAGCCCGGCTGGAGCTGGTCGAGGAACCAGAGCCGCTCCTGGGCAAAGGAAAGGGGAAGGTCGCCGGGACGGGGGACCGGCCGGAGCGGCGGAGCCTCCACGCGATTCGCCGCCACGATCTCTCCGGCCAGGGCCGCCAGGGTCGTCCGCTCGAAGATCCGGCGCAGCGGCAGCTCGACCCCGAAGGTTTCGCGGATTCGTGAGACGAGCTGGATGGCCTGCAGCGAGTGCCCGCCGAGCTCGAAAAAGTCGTCGTGCAGGCCCACGCGGTCGATGGAGAAGAGATCGGACCAGAGCTGCGCCAGCAGCTCCTCGATGGGGGTACGGGGTGCCACGAAGCCCGTCTTCGCCACCGCGGGATCCGGAGCCGGCAGTGCCTTGCGGTTCAACTTTCCGTTCGCGTTCAGGGGCAGCGCCGGCAACGCGACGAAGAGGGAGGGCACCATGTACCCTGGCAGGCGCACCGCGAGATGCTCCCGCAGCAGCTCCGCCGCCGGCGCTGCATTCCTTGCGGCAACGAAATAGGCCACGAGGTGCTGCCCGGCGGTGTCCTGGCGGAGGACGGCCGCGGCCTGGTCCACCTCGGGGTGAGCGGCCAATGCAACCTCGATCTCGCCCAGCTCGATGCGGAAACCGCGGATCTTCACCTGGTGATCGAGCCTCCCCAGGAGCTCGAGCTCTCCCGAGGGCAACCACTTCGCCCGGTCACCGGTCCGATAGAGACGCGCTCCCGCCTTTCCAGAGAAGGGATCGGGCGTGAATTTCCCGGCGGTGGCTTCCGGCTTGTTCAGGTAGCCCCGGGCCAGTACCCCGCCCAGGAGCAGCTCGCCGGGTACGGAGACCGGGACCGGCCGCCCGCGCGGATCCACCACGTAGGTGGTCCAACCGGAGAGCGCTCGGCCGACGGGCACACGGACAAGCGTTGGGGATAGCCCGCCAGCCGGGAGCTCCCAGACGGTTGCCGCGATCACCGCTTCCGTCGGCCCATAACTGTTGATCAGGCGCGCTTTGCGGAGCGGCGTCGAGGGCCAGGCTCGCGCGATCTCGGCAGGCAGGGCATCCCCCCCTGCAACCACCAGCCGAATGGGCAGATCCGGATCCCCCGGGTCCGCAACGTCCCGCACCCAGAGCTGCAGCAAGGCCGGCGTTGGAAAGACAACGGTCACCCCGAGACGCGCAGCCCTGTGCAGAAACCCGTTCGGATCGAGATCGCCATCCCAGAGCACCACCGCCGCTCCGGCCGCGAGGGCCACGAGGCTCTCCTCGATCGACGCGTCGAAGCTCCAGGAAGACATCTGGAGGCAACGATCGCCTTCTCCGAGCCCATACACCCGGGCCACCGTCTGCGCATAGGCCACCGCCGCGCGGTGCTCCACCTCCACACCCTTGGGGATTCCCGTCGAGCCGGAGGTGTAGATGACATAGGCCAGATGGCCCGGCTCCGCCCAGCTCTCCAGCCCCTCCGCGCTCTCCAGACCGATCCGTTCCCAGTCCGTATCCAGACAGAGAACCTCGCCCCCCGGCGGCATCGGCAGGTCGCGCCGCAAGGTCTCCTGGGTGAGCAGGACCCGGACCGCGGCATCCTCCAGCATCAGGATCCGGCGCTCCCGGGGATACGAGGGGTCGATCGGCACGTAGACGCCCCCTGCCTTGAGGATCGCCAGGATGCCGACCACTCCTCGCAGGGAGCGTTCGATACAGAGTCCCACCCGAACCTCGGGTCGCACACCCAACCGCCGGAGCCGGCGCGCCAGGCGATTGGCAGCCCGATCCAGCTCGCGGGCGGTCAGGCTCGCCTCTCCGAAGACGATCGCGGCATGGTCCGGGTTGCGCTTCGCGCGAGCCTCGATGAGCTCGTGCAGGCAGCCGTCGACCGGATCGGCATGCGTGCCGGCCCAGGCCACGAGGAGCTGATGCCGCTCCGCAGCCGAAAGGACCGGGAGATCGGAGAGCCGGAGGTCCCATCCGTCCTGCGGCAGCGCCGCCATGGCGGCGAGCAGATTGCGCAGGTGACCCAGCGCGCGCTGCATGTCGGCCGGGTCGAAGAGCGCGAGGTCGTACTCGAGGCTCAGGGACAGCTGCTCACGGGGTACGGCGGCCAGCATCAGCGGGATGCCCGAACGCTCCGCCACCTGAACGTCGGTCACCGTAAAACGGCTCCCGGCCTGCCGCATGGAGACTTCGCGAGGGTAGTTCTCGAAGGTCAGAATGCTCTCGAACAGCGCCGTCCCGGGTGGCAGCTCGCTCCATTCCTGGACCTTGACCAGCGGGGAATACTGGTGCTGCAACATTTCGAGTTGCTGCCGTTGCACCTCGTTCAGCCAGGGGCGCAGAGGCGCATCCGCGGCGACCTGGAGCCTCAGCGGCAGGGTGTTGATGAACAGGCCCACCATCGACTCGACCCCGGCCAGATCCGCCGGCCGCCCGGCGACGGTCGTGCCGAAGACGATCTCCGGTTGGCCACAATAGTGGCCCAGCAGCAGACCCCAGGCGCCCGCCACCAGGGTATTGAGGGTCCATGGCCCCTGCCGCGCCCCCGCCTCCAAGGCCGCCGATTCGGCTCCTCCCAGCCACAGCCACTGCTCTTCCGAGCCTTGCCGCCGTGGATCGTTCCCTTGCGCCATCGGCAACCGGGCCGGCTCCGTCCACCCGGCCAGGGTCCGGCACCAGTGCTCCCGGGACGGCTCCGGATCCCGGCGCTCGAGCCAGGCGACGTAGTCACGGTACGGCCGGCGCGGGGGCCGGCGCGGTTCGGCCCCTTCTGAGAGCGCGTCATAGCAGGACAGGAATTCGCCGACCAGCGAAGCGAACGACCAGCCGTCGAGCAGGAGGTGATGATGGGTCAGCAGGAGCCAGTGCTCGCGCGCCCCCATGCGCACGACGATCCAGCGCATCAACGGTGGGCGCGCCAGGTCGAAGCCCCGCTCCCGGTCCTCTCGCAACAGCGAGTCCAAGCGGCCTTTGCGCTCCGCGCCAGGAACCTGCTCCCAATCCTTCCACTCCAGGCCCACCGCGGCGTGCGCGTGCACGGCCTGCAGCGGACGCTCGAGACCCTGCCAATGGAACGAGGTGCGCAGGATGGGGTTGCCGGCCACCACGATCCGGCAAGCCTCGGTGAACGCTTCGACGTCCAGGTCGCCTTCCAGCCGGGACAGCGTCTGATCGACATAGACGCCGGAGCCGGGGGCATACAGACTGTGGAAGAGCAATCCCTCCTGAAGCGGCGTCAGGGGGTAGAGATCCTCGATCCCCCACGCACCACCCAGCAGCCGGTCGAGCTCGGCCATCCCGAGCCCGGCCAGCGGGAAGTCGGAAGGCGTGTATCTCCCCAGCCCTCCCGCCAGGATCTCGCGGCAGTGGCTCAGCAGGGATCTCAGCTCCGCGACATATCGCTCCGCCCAGGCCGCGACGGTCTCGCGGCGATGCAGGTTTTCGCTGTAGGCCCAATCCACCCGCAACCGGCCGCCGGCCACCACCCCCGTGACGCCGAGCGGAGCGGGCTGCAGCGTCCTGGGGCTCCGCGCCGGCCCGCCCGGCTCTTCCGCCGCCCCGAACAGGGCATCCTCCGCGAGGATCTGGTCGAGCTGCCCCAGATAATTGAAGACCACGTCCGCGGCCTGGGCTCCCTCCGGAGCCTCGCCGAGCAAGTACCGCAGGACCCCGTATCCGATGCCCCGGTTCGGCACCGAGCGCAGCAGCTCCTTGACGCTCCGCAGCGACGCCCCTTCGTCCAATCCCTCTTCCGGCAAGCGCACGGAGTACATGACGGTGAACCAACCGACCGTGCGCGTCAGGTCCACGCTCCCGGCCCAGTCCTCTTCCCGGCCGTGCCCTTCGAGGGTGACCCGGAGGTCTCCCAGCGTCCGGCCGAGGGCGGTCAGCAGCAGCTCCTGCACCTGCATCCGGTAGGCCCTTCCCGCCTCCTGCAGCAGCGCCTGCGTCTCCTCCGGCGTCAGAGAAACCGTCACGTGGCGCACCGAGCGTTCCGTGTTCTCTCCCCGCGTCCAATCCAGCCGCAGGCGGCGCCCCTCTCCTGCCGCGCTCGCCCACCACCGCGATTCGTCCTTCCAATCCCGTGCCGCCGCTTGCTCCGACAGCCTCTTCGCCCACTCCTTGTAGGACGTCGTCTTGGCCGGCAGCTCCACCCGGCCGCCTGCCAGCAACTGCCGGCATGCGCGCTCCAGATCCGCCAGCAGGATCCGCCACGACACTCCATCCATGACGAGGTGGTGCACCACCAGGAGAATGCGCGCCCCCCCTTCCGGCAGATCCAGCCACACCCCCCTGACCAGCGGCCCCCGGCCCAGATCCAGGCTCTCCTGGACCCGGGCTCCCACCTCTCCCAAAGCTTCACGCGAGGTCTCCACGTCCACGCCCCGCAAGTCGACCCGGCCCCACGGCACCTCCTCACCCAGACCTTCGTTCCACTGCGTCCAGCCCCGGGCCCCTTCCAGAAACCGCATCCGCAACGCGTCGTGGTGCCCAAGAAGAGCTTTGAAGGCGCGTTCGACCACCCACGGCTGCAGGCCCGGCTCCTTCACCCTGAGCAGAACGGACTGGTTGTAGTGGTGCGGGTCCGCCGGTTTTGCCGCGAAGTACCAGCGCTGGATCGGCGTCAGCGGCACGGCTCCCGTCACCAGCCCCTGCTCCGTCTCGACCGCCTCCGCGCTGCCCGCGACGGCCGCCAGCTCCGCGATCGTCTGGTGCTCGAAGATGTGCCGGGTCGTCAGGCGTACGCCGGCTTGACCGGCGCGCGACACCACCTGGATGGAGAGGATGGAGTCGCCTCCAAGCGCGAAGAAGTTTTCATCCACCCCGACCTGTTCGAGCCTCAGCACCTCACACCAGATCCGCGCCAGCAGCGTTTCGACCTCGGTGCGGGGCCGCTGCAGCTCCTCGCGCCCGCGCGGGGCCCGCTCCGGCGCCGGCAGCGCGCGGCGGTCGACCTTGCCATGGGAGGTCAAGGGCATCTTGTCGAGCACCACCAGGGCGGAGGGCAGCATGGGCTCCGGCAGGCTGGCGGACAGGGCCTGGCGCAGCACGGCGAGGCCGGGCGCCTCGCCGTGGGGCACCACATAGGCCACCAGCCGCTGTTCCCCCTCCTCCTCCCGGGCCAGCACGACAGCCTCACGGACCGCCGGGCACGAAGCGAGCGCCGACTCGACCTCCCCCAACTCGACGCGGAAGCCGCGGATTTTCACCTGGTGGTCGGTCCGCCCCAGGTATTCGAGAGTCCCGTCGTGCCGATAGCGCGCGAGATCGCCACTGCGATAGATCCGCGAGCCGGGCTCGCCGTACGGATTGGGGAGGAAGCGCTCCGCGGTCAGCTCCGGCCGCTCCAGGTAACCGAGCGCGAGACCCGCACCGCCGACGTGGATCTCCCCGGGTACCCCCGCGGGTACGGGCTGGCCTCCGGCATCGAGCAGGTAGACGCCGAGATCCGGGATCGCCCGGCCGATGAGGCTTCCGGGACCAGCGACGTCGGTCCATCCGATCGGCCGGAAGGTGACGTGGACCGTCGTCTCGGTGATGCCGTACATGTTGATCAGCCGCGGGCGTTGCTCGCCGTGGCGCGCGAGCCACGGCGCCAGACTCGACGGATCCAGAGCCTCGCCGCCGAAGACCACGACCCGCAAGGCCAGGTCCGGCGCCGCTCCGCCCGGCACCGACTCCTCGGCCCAGATCAACTGCCGGAACGCCGACGGCGTCTGGCTGAGCACCGTGACCCGTTCCTTGCGCAGCAACTCGTAGAACGCCTCCGGCGAACGGCTCATCCAGTACGGCACCACCACCAGCCGGCCGCCATGCAGAAGCGCTCCCCAGAGCTCCCAGACCGAGAAGTCGAACGCGCTGGAGTGGAACAGGGTCCAGACGTCCTCTGCCCCGAAGCCGAACCATGGCCCGGTGGCGTCGAAAAGCCGCACGGCGTTGCCGTGCCGCACCACGACCCCTTTCGGCCGCCCCGTGGAGCCCGAGGTGTAGATGACGTAGGCCGGGGCGTCCGCCGCGACTGGAACGGCGGGAGGCTCAGAGCTTGCGCCAGCGATCCGCTCGGCTTCCCGCTCCAGGAAGACCACGCGCATCCTCGGGCCGGTCTCCGGCAGGGTTCCGGCCAGGGACTCCTCCGAGAGCAGCACCGGCACCCGGCTGTCGTCCAACAGGAAGGCGATCCGCTCCCGCGGATACGACGGATCGATGGGCACGTAGGCGCCGCCGGCCTTGAGCACGCCCAGAATGGCCACCACGAGCTCCGCCGATCGCTCCAGGCAGAGCCCCACCAGGCCGCCGGGGGAGATCCCCAGGCCGATCAGATGATGGGCGAGCCGGTTCGACCTCCGGTCGAGCTCCCCGTAGCTCAGCAGCTCCCCCCCGCACGTCACGGCCACCGCCTCGGGAGATCTGAGCGCCTGGTCCGAGAAGATCGCGTGCAGGCAGGGGCCCTCCAGGGCTTCCGCCGGAGAGCCGTTCCATTCCAGGTGGAGCTGGTGGCGCTCGGCCGGGGTGAGCAGCGGCAGCTCCGGGACCGGGCGGTCCGGGTCCTCGACGGCACCGGCAAGGAGGCTCTGGAAATGATGCGACATGCGCGCCAGCGTGGCGCGGTCGAAAAGATCGACGTTGTAAATCCAGACGCCCCTCAAGCCTTGGGGGGTCTCCCCCAGATTGAGCTCGAGAT
This sequence comes from Thermoanaerobaculia bacterium, assembly GCA_035278895.1. GTDB lineage: Bacteria > Acidobacteriota > Thermoanaerobaculia > Multivoradales > UBA5704 > DATARR01. The sequence goes on from DATEIO010000020.1 coordinate 26,934, forward strand.
CGAACCTGACGGCCTGGCTCTTCCCCTCCACCAGGCTCAGCCTGAGACCGGGCAGCTCCAGAGCCCCGGACGCCAGACTCTGGAGCTGGAAGGTCACCTGGAACAGCGGAGAGCGTGACAGGTCCCGTTCCGGCTGCAGCCTTCCCACCAGCACTTCGAACGGGACGTCCTTGTGCCTCAGGGCCCCGAGCACGGCCTCCCGCACGCGGGTCAACAGCTCGCGGCAGGACGGCCGGCCCGCCAGATCGGTGCGCATCGCCAGGGTATTGACGAAGAAGCCGATCAGAGGCTCCAGCTCGAGGCGGTCGCGCCCGGCGAAAGTCGCGCCAATGACGACGTCGTCCTGTTGCGAGTAGCGGTGCAACAGCGCCTGGAAGACCGTCAACAGCGCCATGTAGGGCGTGGCCTCCTGCTGCCGGCCGAGGGCCACAAACGCCCGGTACGCCTCTGCCGGAACCGTGAAGGGCTCCTCGGCGCCGGCAAACCCCTGGACCGGCGGACGCGGGCGATCCGTGGGAAGCTGCAGGCTGGAGCTCCCCGCGAGGGCCTGCCGCCAATAGGCAAGCTGGTGCTCCAGCCTCTCGGCTCCCATCCATTCGCGCTGCCAGATGGCGAAGTCGGCATACTGGATGGGCAGCTCGGGCAGAGGGGAGGCCTGGCCGGCCACGAACGCCGCGTAGAGAGCCCCGATCTCGCGGCTCAGAACCTGCATCGACCACGCGTCCGAGACCACGTGGTGCAGGGTCAGAAAGGCGATGTGCTCGTCCCGCCCGAGGCGCAGGAGCGTGGCACGGATCAGAGGACCGGTGGCGAGATCGAACGGGCGCCGCCTCTCCTCCTCCTCCAGGGAACGGATGCTGCCCTCCCGCAGCGCGGCGGAGAGACCCGCGAGGTCGACGACGGGCACCTTGAGGTGCGGGTCGTCCCCGATCACCTGGACCGGTGTGCCGCCACGAAGGGAGAACCGGGTCCGGAGCGACTCGTGCCTCCGCACGACCTCCTCCAGGCTCCGGCGGAAGGCGTGGACGTCCAGGGCACCGCTCAGACGGACCGCCGACGGCAGGTTGTAGGCCGGCGAGCCTGGATGGAGCTGGTCGAGGAACCAGAGCCGCTCCTGCGCAAAGGAAAGGGGGAGCGGGGCCCTCGCCACGCGGGCGACCGGCGTGATGCCAGGCGGCTTCGGAGGGGCGGGCCGCGCTTCTCCAAAGACGTAGCCGAGGGTCTCGGCGAGCTTCCGGGTCACCTCGCCGAAGGAGGCTTCGTCGACTGTCTCCCTCCACTCGTGGAGGAGGCCGGGAGGCGTCGAGTGCCCATTCTCCAGCATGGCGGGCTGGAAGCCCACTCCGACCTGCCGGCAGATCCCCTCGAGCGTCTCCCGCGGCCGCTGGACCAGATCCTCGAAGCGCACGCTGTGCTGGCGCTCGGCCGGCACCCGGCTCAGGAACTCGAGAATGTTCTGCTGGCTCACCACCCAGGTCACCTCCGCCAGTTGGCGGCGGGTGAAGCCGGGCGGGTCCAGGAGCAGGAGCTGCTCGGGGTCGGTCTGTTCGAAGGAGGCGACCATGCCGCCCGGGTGGCGCAGCAGATGGAGATAGACCGGCTCCTCGAAATACTCTTCGGCGCGCTGCAGGACGCCGGCGTCGAGCGCGTAGGAAGAGGTTCTGTCCACCAGGATCCGGCCGGAGATCGCCGCCTGGACTTCGCGATAGAACTCCCGGGTCGTCAGCGCCCGGGCTTCAGCGTCCTCCATCCGCGAACGAGCCGTATCCGCGTCCTCGCCGAAAGCTTCCATGAGGGCCTGGATCGTTCCCTTCCGCCAGTGCTGACCGTTGCCGGAGAAAGCCTCCTTGCGTTCCTGCAGGGTTTCGAAACCGAGCAGCTCCAGCTCGGGCGGGGCAAACAGGGAAGGGTGCCTGGCCAGCATCAGACCGAGCAGCGTGGATCCCGAGCCAGGCGGCGAGAGGACGAAGACGGCGCGCGGGTTCTTGGGCGGCCGGCCCCGCAATCCGCGGAACCGCGCGATCAGGAGAGGATCGACCGCCGGCTCCTCCCGCCGGGCAAGGCCGGACGCCTGGGGGGCGGAGGCACGCCTCTGCGCGAGGGCTTCGGCGTGATGCTCCTCCAGGTAGCTGGCGAGCCTGGCCACCGTTGGAGCGTCGAACAGCGCGCCGACCCAGATCTCCTCTCCCAGCTTCTCCTGGAGCAGATTGGTCAGGACGGCGACCTGGATCGAGTTGCCGCCCAGCTCGAAGAAGTTGTCGTGGATGCCAATCTGCTCGCGCTTGAGCATCTGCTTCCATAGATCGGTCAGGAGCTCTTCCAGAGGCGTGCGGGGCTTCACTCCGGCAGCGGACGAGCCGGAGGCCGGCTCAGGCTCCGGCAGGGCGCGAAGGTCCACCTTCCCGTGGACCGTCCTGGGCAGCGCATCGAGGATCATCCAGCTCGACGGCACCATGTACTCCGGCAGCTTCGTCCGGAGGAAAGCCGGCATCCCGCTCATGGACAACGTCTCCTCTTGCTTCGGCACGAGGTAGGCGACCAGGTGCTGCTGGCCGGATGCCATCCGGCGCGCCACGACGACGGCCTGATGGACCGCCGGGTGCTCGGCCAGGACGGCTTCGATCTCCCCGAGCTCGATGCGGAAGCCGCGCACCTTGACCTGCTGGTCCAGGCGGCCCAGGAACTCGAGGTCCCCGCCCGGCAGCCAGCGCGCCAGATCGCCGGTCCGGTACCACCGCTCACCCTCCAGGGGGACGAACCGCTCGGCGGTCAGCCTCTCCTCGCGGAAGTAACCCCGCGCCACGCCCGGCCCGCCCAGCCAGATCTCGCCCGGGGTGCCGACCGGTACCCGGCCTCCGGCGCGGTCGCACAGCGCGACGGCCACTCCGGGCAGCGGCCGGCCGACGAGGAGCCGCGATTCCTCCTTCCGGCCGCTCACCTCATGGCTCGACGCCAGGATCGTGGCTTCGGTCGGGCCGTACAGGATGGCCGGCCGGGCCGCGGGGAAGGCCTCGCGCAGAGCGGGCAGCAGGTCCGGCGGCACCGCCTCGCCGCCAACGAAGACCCGCCGCAGCCGCCGGGCCGCGCCGCGGCGCCGCACCGCATCGACCACCTCGCGCATCAGGGTTGGCACGGCGTGGAGCAGGGTCATCTCGTCGAGAGAGGCCACCAGCCGGGACAGATCGAGGGCCGGGCGCAATCCGAAGAGGACGCAGGTCCCTCCGGCCAGCAGCGGCGCGAGCAGCTCGAAGAGGAAGATGTCGAACGAGAAGGGGGCCAGGCAGGGCATCCGGTCGCCGGCGGTGAAGCCGAAGGCCTGCTGGACCGAACGCAGGGTGTGGGACAGGTTGCCGTGCTCGACCAGGACGGCCTTGGGCCGGCCGCTGGTTCCGGAGGTATGGATCAGGTAGGCCAGATCCCGGGGACCGGGCGGCTCGTCCGGAGCGGGAGCCTCGCCGTCCGGCTCCTCCCCGAGGAAGACCACGCGCGCCCCGGCCAGCGGCAGCTCCGCCAGGCGCTCGCGCAGGGCCGGCTGGGTGAGGAGGACGAAGCCCGGCGGGCCGGCGAGAGCGTCTTCGATCATGAACGCCAGCCGGGCCGCGGGCAGAGCGGGGTCGAGCGGCACGTAGGCGCCGCCTGCCTTCCAGATGCCGAGGATCGCGACCCCCAGATCGAGCGAGCGCTCCGCGAACAGCCCGACCCGCGCCTCGCGCCCGACACCGAGCGCGCGCAGGTGACGGGCGAGGCGGCCGGCGCGCCGGTCGAGCTCCGCATGGGTCAGAGAGCCGCCCTCGGCAGAAACCAGCGCCTCGGCCCGGGGTGTCCTGGCGGCCTGTGCCGCGAGCTGCAGGTGGACCGGCGCCGCGGTCGAGGCCTCCGCCCACGCCGCGCTCCATTCGCGGGACACCTGGTGCAACTCGGCTGGCGAGAGCAGGGGCAGGGCGTCCAGGCGGCTGCCGGGGCCGGCCGCGAGGCCCGCGGCGAGGTTCCGGAAATGCCCGGTCAGGCGGGCGATCGTCACCGCATCGAACAGATCGGAGCTGTAGCTCCAGTTGCAGGAGAGCTCTCCGGCCCCCTCGACGACCTCCAGGGTGAGGTCGAACTTGGCCATGCCGGCCTCCGCCGGGAACCGCTGCAGACGCAGGCCCGGCAGGCCGGGGGGAGAGGCCGGCGCGCGCTCCAGGAGGAGCATCACCTGGAAGAGCGGCGTATGGGCGAGGCTGCGCTCGGGGTGGAGGTCCTCGACCAGCTTCTCGAACGGCACGTCCTGGTGCGCCTGCACCTCGAGCACCAGCTCGCGGGCCTGCCTCAGCAACGTGGAGACCTCCAGATCGCCGTGCGGCCGGAGGCGCAGGACGAGCGTGTTGACGAAGAAGCCGATCAGCCCCTCGATCTCGGCCCGGTTCCGATTCGCGACGGCCGTGCCCACCGGCACGTCCTCCTCCCCGCTCCAGCGGTGGAGCAGCGCTCCATAGGCTGCCAGCAGAACCATGAACAGCGTCGATCCCTGGCTCTTCGCGAGGCTCCGCAACCCCGCCGCCGGGCCGGCTGGAAGGCGGAAGCCCGCGTTCTCACCCCGCGGCCGGCGGACCGGCGGGCGGGGCCGGTCGGTGGGCAGGGCGAGCCGAGGCGGCACCCCCGCCAGGCGCTCGCGCCAGAAGGCGACCTCCCCTTCCAGGGCTTCGCCGGCCAGCGACCTCCGCTGCCAGAGCGCGAAGTCGGCGTACTGGATCGACAGCTCCGGGAGCGGCGAGGGGCGCCCCGCGGTGAAGGCCGGGTAGAGCGCCGAGACCTCCCGCATCAGCACGTTCAGCGACCAGCCGTCGCTCGCGATGTGGTGCTGGTTGAGGACGATCACATGCTCCTCGGCCTCCAGCCTCATCAGCAGCGCCCGCAGCAGGGGACCGCGGGAGAGGTCGAAGCCCCTCCTCTCCTCCGTGGCCACGAGGCGGGCCGCCTCGGCCCTCCTCACGCCGGGCGGGAGACCCTGGAGATCGACCCGCGGCAGTGCAACGCTCCCGGCGGGCTGGACGATCTGGGCCGGAGAGCCGCCGGACCGCGCGAACCGGGTCCGGAGGACCGCATGGCGACGCACGATCTCGGTCAGGACCCGGCCGAGCGCAGCGCCGTCGAGCCGCCCCGAGAGGCGGAGCGCCAGCGGGATGTTGTAGGCCGGGCTGCCGGGCTCGAGCTGGTCGAGGAACCACAGCCGTTCCTGCGCGAAGGAGAGAGGGAACGGCTCGCCCTCCTGCCAGGAGCCCCGCTCGATCGGCTGCCAGACCTTCTCCGGCGGCGCCACCTCGTAGCCGAGCCGGGCTGCCAGGGCCCGGGCCGGGGAGCCCAGCGACGATTCCGCCGCGCTCCCCCGCCAGTGGTCGGCGGCCGAGGGGTCCACTCTCCCGTGCTCGCGGAACTTGACGTCGCCCAGCATCCGCGACTCGGCGTGGAGGCCGTCCGTCATGCGCGCGGAGCTCTGGCGGTAGGGCTCCGCCATGGCCGGGTCGTACTCCAGGCCCAGGCGCGCGCAGAGCTCCCGCAGCACGGCCTCCGGATCGCGCAGCAGATCCTCGAAGCGCACCCGGTGCTGGCGGCCGGCAGGGACCTCCCGCAGGAGCTCCTCGATGTTCTCGTGGCTCACCAGCCAGACGAGCTCCGCCAGCTCGCGCCGCGAGAAGGGGTGCTCGCGGCGGAAGAAGACCTGGTCGAGCCTGGCCTCCTCGAAGGAGCGGATCATCCCGGCCGGATGCCGGATGAGGTGGATGTAGAACGGCTCCGCGAAGATCTCCTCGGCCCGCCGCAGCACCCCCGGATGCAGGGCGTAGGACGGCGTCTTGTCGACCAGGAGGCGCTCTCCGAGGCGGCTCTGCAGGCGGCCGTAGAGCTCCGCCGTGGTCACCCCCTGTGCCTCCATCGCCTCCATCCAGGCCCGCGCCTCCTCGGGACCGCAGCCGTGGATCTCCATCACCGCCCGGATCGCCCCCTCCAGCAGAAAGCCGTCGCGGCCGGGGAAGGCGGCGCGCCGCTCGGAGAGCGTGCCGAACTCCAGCAGCTCCAGCTCCGGCGGGGCGAACAGCTTCGGATGTCCCGCCAGCATCACCCGCAGCAGCGTCGAGCCCGAGCGCGGCGGGGAGAGCAGGAAGATCGCCCGCGGGTTCTTCTCCGCCGGCGCCGGGGCCGGCCCCGGCGCCGGGACGAGCGCGCGGAAGCGCTCGATCTCGGAGAGGCCCACCCGGCCGGCCGGCCGCTCTCCCCCGCCGGCCTCTCCGCCCAGGGACTCGGGGCCGAACAGCCGGACGACCGCCTCCGGGTGCTCGCGCGCCAGGTGGGCGGCCAGCTTCTCCACCGTCGGGGCGTCGAAGAGCACCACCACGTGCACGATCTCCTGCAACCGCTCCTGCAGCCGGTTGATCAGCACCGCCGCGGTGATCGAGTGGCCGCCCGAGGCGAAGAAGTCCTCGCGGATGCCCACCTCGTCCAGGACGAGGAGGTCCTGCCAGAGAGAGGCGAGGTAGCGCTCCAGCCCGGTGCGCGGCGCCACCCTCCCCTCCTCGGGCGCGAGGGCCGGGGCGTCTTCCGGCAGCGCCTTGCGGTCCACCTTGCCGCTCGGCGTCAGCGGCAGGGCCTGCAGCACCACCCAGCCGGTGGGCAGCATGGGCTCCGGGAGGGACTCCGCGAGGAACGAGCGCAGCTCCTCCGGTTCGATCTCACCCTGGTGGCGCGGGACCACGTAGGCCACCAGCCCCCCTCCCCCCTTGCCGCCGGCCACCACCGCCTCGCGCACCGCCGGATGCGCCATCAGCGCCGCCTCGATCTCTCCCGGCTCGATGCGATGGCCGCGGATCTTGACCTGGTGGTCGATGCGGCCGAGGAACTCCAGCCGTCCATCCGGCCGCCAACGGACCAGGTCGCCCGTGCGGTACAGGCGCCGGCCGGGCCGGTCCTCGAACGGGTCGGGCACGAAAGCCCAAGCCGTGCGCGCGCCCTCCCCCAGGTAGCCGCGGCCCACGCCGGCGCCGCCCACGAAGAGCTCGCCGGCCACCCCGGCCGGCAGCGGCTCCATCGCGCCGTCGAGCACGTAGAGCCGCAGGTTGGCCACCGGCCGGCCGATCGGAGTGGGGACCCGCACGGGCTCTTGGCCGAGGCGGATCGGGTGATGGGTCACGTCATCGGAGCACTCGGTAGGACCGTAGGCGTTGAGCAGAGGAATGCCGGGATAGAGGCGCAGCCAGCGCCGGCAGAGCTCGGGCGGCAGGGCCTCGCCGGTCGGGATGAGCCAGCGCAGCTTCTTGAGCGCCAGGTGACCGGCTCCCTGCCGCTCGAGCTCCGCGAGCGCCGGCTGCAGGAGCGAAGGGACGGTCTCGAGGATCGTGATGCCGCTGCGCTCCACCTCTTCGAAGAGCCGCAGCGGATCGTGGGCCACCTCGTCGGGCAGGATGTGCACGCGGCCGCCGGCCAGCAGGGCGGCGAGGAGCTGCCAGACCGAGATGTCGAAGGACTGGGAGGCGTTCTGGGCCACGGCGTCGTCCGGGCCCAGCTCGAGGTCCCACACCTTGGCCCAGAGATGGTTGAGCATGCCCCCCTGCTCGACCATGGCCCCCTTGGGGGCACCGGTCGAGCCGGAGGTATAGATGACGTAGGCGAGCCGTCCCGGATCGGTGCCCGGCAGGGGGATGCGGCGGCCGGCCTCGACCTGCAACAGATCGTCGAGGCAGACGAGCGGCGGACGCGCCGCGGCGGGGAGCTCCGCGGCCACTTCCGCCAGGGCTCTGGTCAGCCGGCGGTCGGCGATCGCCAGCCCGGCGCCGCTGTCGGCGAGCAGGTGGGCGAGACGCTGCCGGGGCTGGCGTGGGTCGAGCGGCAGATACGAGCCGCCGGCGCGGAAGATGCCGAGGACCGCGGACAGGAAGCCGAGACCCCGCTCCGCGAGCAGGGCCACCCGCGATTCGGGACCGACCCCCAGCCCGGCCAGCGCTCGCGCCAGCCGCTCGCTGGCGCCGGCGAGCTCGCCGTAGGTCACCCGGCGGTCTTCACAGACGGCCGCCACGGCGTCCGGCCGTTGCGCCGCCTGGGCCACGAAGGCTTCCACCAGGCCCGTGCCTGCAGCCGGGAGCTCGCACCCCTGGTCGTTCCATTCCACCAGGGTCTGGTGGCGCTCGGCGTCCTGGATCATCGGCAGCGTGGAGAGACGCTGCTCCGCAGCCGCCACGGCCCCGGCGAGCAGATGCGTGAAGTGGCTGACGATCCGCGCCGCCGTCGCCGGCTCGAACAGGTCGGTGTTGTACTTCAAGGCACCCCAGAACCCGGTCCCCCGATCGAACAGGTTGAGCACGAGGTCGAACTTCGCCGCCTGCCCACCGGCGCGCAGCGGCCGCAGGACCAGGTCCGGCAGCTCGATGGACTCCTCCGCGGAGCTCTGGACCTGAAAAAGGACCTGGAAGAGAGGGGAACGGGAGAGATCCCGTTCCGGCTGGAGCTCGGCCACCAGCTTCTCGAAGGGGAGATCCTGATGCGCGTACGCCCCCAGCGCGGACTCCCGCACCCGGGCCACCAGATCGCGGAAGCTCGCGGCTCCGGCCAAGTCCGCCCGCAGGGCCAGGGTGTTGACGAAGAATCCGATCAGGCCTTCCAGCTCGCCGCGGAGGCGGTTGGCGATGGTCGAGCCGACGAGCAGGTCTTCCTGCCGGGTGTAGCGGCCGAGGAGCAGCTCGAAGCAGGCCAACAGGACCATGAACGGAGTGGCCCCGCAGCGGCGGGCCAGGCCGCGCACCCCCTCGGCCACGCCGGCGGGCAGCTCGAAGACGAGGTCGGCGCCCCGGTAGCTCTGGAGGGGTGAGCGGGGACGGTCGGTGGCGAGCTCGAGCACCGGCGCTCCGGCGAGAACGCTCCGCCAATAGGCGAGCTGCGCCTCCAGGACCTCGCCCTGGAGCCAGCTCCGCTGCCAGACGGCGTAGTCGGCGTACTGGATGGGCAGCTCGGGCAGGGGGGACGGCTCGCCCTGGGAGAAGGCGCGATACAGAGCGGCCAGCTCCCGCACCAGCACGTCCACCGACCAGCCGTCCGCGGCGATGTGGTGGAGGGTCAGGAGCAGGGCATGCTCTGCGGGCTCCAGGCGCACCAGCGTCGCCCGCAGCAGCGTCCCGCGGCGCAGATCGAAGGGCCGGCCGGCCTCTTCGGCGATCAGGAGGCGCAGCTCCGCCTCGCGCCGCTCCGGTTCCAGCCCTCCGAGATCCACCTCGAGGAGGACCGGGGCGAACGGCGGCGCGATCTCCTGCACGGGCCGGCCGCCCCGCACGGCGAACGTGGTGCGCAGCGGCTCGTGGCGGCGGACGGTCTCGCGCAGGGTGGAGCGCAGAGCCCCGGCCGCGAGCCTCCCCTCGAGGCGCACCGCGGATGGCATGTTGTAGGCCGTGGAGCCGGGCTGGAGCTGATCCAGGAACCAGAGGCGCTCCTGGGCGAACGAGAGGGGCAGATCCCCGTCGCGGGGGACCGGCAGGATCGGAGGCGCCGCGGCCACCACCTGAAGCTTCTCGACCTCGGCGGCGAGCGCGGCGACCGTCGGAGCCTCGAAGAGCTTGCGCAGGGGGATCTCGACGCCCAGAGCCTCGCGCACCCGCCACTGCACCTGGGTCGCGAGCAGAGAATGCCCTCCCAGCTCGAAGAAGTCGTCCGTGGTGCCGATCCGGTCGACCTTCAGCACGGCGGACCAGATGCCGGCGAGAGCCTCCTCGACCGGGCCGGTGGGCAGGGAGGCGCCGGAACGGACCTCCGGTGCCGGAGCCAGGCGTTCCAGGGCCCGCCGGTCCACCTTGGCGCTGCGGGTCAGCGGGAGCGCCTCCAGCTCCACGAACGCGGAGGGGATCATGTAGCTCGGCAGCGTACGGCCGAGGAAGGAGAGCAGCTCGCCGCGCACCGGGATCTCGCGCCCCTCCCGCCGCGTCAGGAAGGCGACGAGGCGCCGCTCCCCGGCTCCCGCGGCCACCACGGCGGCCTGGGCCACCGCCGGATGCGCGGCGAGCGCGGCCTCGATCTCCCCCGGCTCGATGCGGAAGCCGCGCACCTTGACCTGCCGGTCGATCCGCCCGAGGAAGTCGAGCTCCCCGGAAGGCAGCCAGCGCGCCTTGTCCCCGGTCCGGTAGAGCCGCGCCCCCGGCGTCCCGGCCGAGGGATCGGGCACGAACCGCTCGGCGGTGGTGTCAGGGTGGCCGAGATAGCCGCGGGCGAGAACGCCCCCCAGACAGATCTCGCCCGGCACGCCGGCCGGCACCGCCCGGCCGTCCCGGTCCAGCACATGGACCGAGCGTCCGCGCAGCGGTCCGCCGATCGGCACGCTCGACAGGCGGGCTCCGGCCGGGACCGTCCCGGCGGTCGCCGTGATCACGGCCTCGGTGGGGCCGTAGCCGTTGATCAGCCGCGCGTGGGAGAGCGGCGTCTGTGGCCAGAGACGGACTGCTTCCGGCGGCAGCGCGTCTCCTCCCACCGACACCGTATGGAGGGTGGGGAGCGCTCCTCCCCGGCCCGCGGTCTCCCGCACCCAGAGATGGAGGAAGGCCGACGGCAGGTCGAGGAGCGTGGCGCCGAGGCCGGAGACGCGGCGCATCAGCTCCTGCGGGGTCAGCTCCCCCTCCCAGAGCAGCACCGTGGCACCCAGCATCAGCGGCGCCAGGATCTGCTCGACCGAGGAGTCGAAGCTCCAGACCGCCGTCTGGAACAGCCGGTCTCCACGCCTCAGCCCGTACGTCTCGGCGAAGGTCAGCAGGTGCCCGGCGAGGGCCCCGTGCTCGACCCCGACCCCCTTGGGGAGGCCGGTCGAGCCGGAGGTGTAGATCACGTAGGCCAGGCTCTGCGGGAGCGCCCGGCAGACCGGCGAGGCGTCCCCGTCCCCGCCGGCCGCCGTTTCCTGGTCCATGCACAGGACCTCCAGACCCGGCGGGACCGGCAGCGCATCGCCCCGGGCTGCGAGCGTCAACAGCACGCGGGCGCCGGAGCTCTCCAGCACGAAAGCCTGGCGTTCGGGGGGATGAGCAGAGTCGAGATAGACCCACGCGCCACCCGCCTTGAGGATGGCCAGCACGGCCACGATCCCTGCCGGCGACCGGGGGATCGAGAGAGCCACCACGACCTCGGGCCCCACGCCCGAGCGCCGCAGCCGCCGCGCCAGCCGGTTGGCCTGCTCCTCCAACTCCCCATAGGTGAGGGACGCGCCGCCGCCGATCACGGCCAACGCCCCGGGATCGGCATCCGCCTGGATCTCGAACCGCTCATGAGCCAGGAGCGCTCCCCACTCCTCCCGGGCGCCGCGGCTCCAGGCGGCGATCTCGGCGATCTCGCCCGCGGTCAGCAGCGGCAGATCGGAGAGGCGCTCGTCCGGTGCGCTCATGGCGCCCGTCAGCAGAGCGCCGAAGTGCCCCGCGATGCGCTGTGCCGTGGCGGCGTCGAAGAGGTCGAGATCGTGCTCCAGCGACCCGGCCAGCCCCTCCGCCGTTTCCATCAGCGTCAGCGCGAGGTCGAACTGCGCCGCGGCGGCCTTCGCCGCCAGCGGCTCGATCTGCAGGCCGGGAAGCGCGAACGACGGCAGGGGCACATTCTGCAGCGTCAACATCACCTGGAACAGCGGAGCGTGGTCGAGGCTGCGGCGCGGAGCCAGCTCCTCGACCACCCTTTCGAACGGCAGATCCTGGTGGGCGAAGGCTTCCAGAGTGGTCTCGCGCGAGCGGGCCAGCAGCTCGGCAAACGAGGGGTCTCCAGTGAGATCGGTGCGCAGCACCACCGTGTTGACGAAGAGGCCGATCAGCCCTTCCAGCTCGCTCCGCGTGCGGCCGGCGATCGGTGAGCCCACAGGGGCGTCGCCGGTGCCGGCGTAGCGGGCGAGCAACGCCTGGAAGGCCGCGAGCACGATCATGTACGGAGTGGCTCCGGCGCGCCGGCCGAGCTCCCTGAGGCTTTCGGCCAGGCCGGGCAACCGGACCGCCACGGCTCCGCCGCGCAGGCTGCGGACTGTCGATCGAGGCCGGTCGGTCGGCAGCTCGAGAACCTCGGGGACTCCCGCCAGGCGCCGCCGCCAATAGGCGAGCTGGAGCTCCAGCGCCTCGCCGCGGAGCCACTCGCGCTGCCAGCAGGCGAAGTCCACGTACTGGACCGGCAGCGCCGGCAGATGCGGCGGCTGGAGGTGGAGGGCGGCCTCGTAGTGGGCCGCGATCTCGCGCACCAGCACCCCCATCGACCAGCCATCGGTGACGATGTGGTGCACGGCGAACAGCACCACGTGGTGCTCCGCCTCCAGGCGGATCAGGAGGGTGCGCAGCAGCGGCCCGGCCGCGAGGTCGAAGGGGCGGCGGGCGTCCTCCGCCGCCAGGACGAGCGCCGTCGCGCGCCGGAGGGGCTCGGGCAGCGCCGCGAGATCGACGACCGGCAGATCCATCGGGACCGGCGGATGGATCACCTGCACCGGCCGCCCCTCGAGCGCCGGGAAGGTCGTCCGCATCGCCTCGTGGCGCGCGGCCACCGCGGAGAGGCTCGCCGCCAGGGTGGGCGGCGCGAGCGCGCCGCGCAGACCGAGGGCCAGGGGGACGTTGTAGAGCGCCGTGCCCGGCAGGAGCTGGTCGAGGAACCAGAGCCGCTCCTGCGCGAAGGAGAGCGGCAGCTCGCGGTCGCGCGGCACCGGCACGAGCGGCGGCGCCGTGGGGGTCTGGGAGCCGCGCAGCAGATCCTCCACCCGCTCGGCGAGGGCGCGGGCCGTGGGGTTCTCGACCAGGGTGCGCAGCGGCAGCTCGACGCCCACCGAGGTCCGCACCCCCGAGGTGACCAGGGTCGCCAGCAGCGAGTGCCCGCCGAGATCGAAGAAGTTGTCCTCGGCTCCCACGCGCTCGAGGCCGAGCACCTCGGCGAAGAGGCCGGCCAGGAGCTCCTCGAACGGCGTGCGCGGAGCGGTCGCGTCCTCCACGGGCGCGCTCTGCGGCACCACGCTCAGGGCGGACAGGGCGCGGAGGTCCACCTTGCCGTTCACCGTCAGGGGGAGCGCCTCCAGGAACAGGAAGGAGGCCGGCATCATGTGCTCCGGAAGCTGGCTCTCGAGGGCGCCGCGCAGCGCCCCGGCGTCCGGCGGCGTCCCCGCCTCCCCCACGACATAGGCGATCAGGCCGCGGCCTCCCGGCAGATCGTCGCGCACTGCGACGACCGCCTCGCGGACCCCGGCGCACCCGGCCAGCGCCGCCTCGATCTCCCCCGGCTCGATGCGGAAGCCGCGGATCTTGACCTGCTGGTCGACCCGTCCCAGGTGCTCGAGCTCGCCGTCGGCGCGGTAGCGGGCCAGGTCGCCCGCGCGGTAGAGGCGCTCCCCCGGCTCGCCGCCCGGGTCCGGCACCAGGCGCTCCGCGGTCAGCTCCGGCCGGTTCAGATATCCCCGCATGAGGCCGGCGCCGCCGACGTGGATCTCCCCCGGCACGCCGACCGGCACCGGGTTGCCGTGGCGGTCGAGGAGCACCACGCGCAGGTCGTCGAGCGGCCGGCCGATGGGGGTGCCGGCGCCGGAGCGCGCCAGATCGGCGCCGCCCAGCTCCCGCCAGGTGACGTGCACGGTCGTCTCGGTGATCCCGTACATGTTGATCGGCCGGGGCGGCCGGCCGCCGCGCTCGAGCCAGCCGCCCAGCGTCGCCGGCTCGAGCGCCTCGCCGCCGAAGACGACGTAGCGCAGGTCCCCGGCCCCGCCCCGGCTCTCCAGGACGGGCAGGAGCTGCCGGAAGGCGGAGGGGGTCTGGCTGAGGACCGTCACCCCTTCGGCCAGCAGCAGGCCGTGGAGCTCATCCGGCGTCCGGCTCACCTCCCAGGGCACCACCACCAGCCGCCCGCCGTACAGGAGAGCCCCCCAGATCTCCCAGACCGAGAAGTCGAAGGCGCAGGAATGGAACAGCGTCCACACGTCCCCGGCGCCGAAACCGAACCGCTCCCGCGTCGCGGCGAAGAGGCGCGTCACGTTGCCGTGGGTGATCAGCGCCCCCTTGGGCCGCCCGGTCGACCCCGAGGTGTAGATGACGTAGGCCAGGTTCTGCGGGCCGGCGCCGGTCCGCACCGGCGAGGCGCTCGCGCGGGCGATCGCCGCGGCCTCCGCGTCGAGGCGGACGATCCCCGCGGTGCCGGCCCCGGCTTCCGCCACCCGGGCGGCCAGGGGCTCCTGCGTCACCACCAGGCGGACCCCGGCGTCCGCCACCAGGAAGGCCAGGCGGTCCACCGGGTAGCTCGGATCGAGCGGCACGTAGGCCGCCCCGGCCTTGACGATGCCGACCACCCCCACCACCAGGTCGAGCGACCGTTCGACGCACAGGCCGACCCGGTCTTCGAGGCCGGCGCCGAGGCGCCGGAGGTGGCGGGCGAGCTGGTTGGAGAGCCGGTCGAGCTCGCCATAGGTGAGCACCGCCCCGTCGCAGACCGCGGCGACGGTCTCGGGCGACCGCGCGGCCCGGGCGGAGAAAAGGTCGCCCAGGACCCCCTCCTCCCGGCTCTCGCGCGCCGCCCACTCGACCGTCACCTGGTGCCGCTCCGCCTCGCTCAACAGCGGCAGATCCGAGACCCGGCTCCCGCTCCGCTCCAAAAGCCCCGCGAGCAGGACGGCGAAGCCGCCGGCCATCCGCGCCACCGTGGCCGGGTCGAACAGGTGGACGCTGTAGTCCCAGGAGGCGGCGAGGCCCGCGCCGGTCTGGACGAAGAGCAGGGCGAGGTCGAACTTGGCGTCGCCCGCCCGGACCCCGACCGGCTCCAGGGTGAGGGCCGGGAGAGAGAGCGCGGCGAACGGCGCGTTCTGCATCGCCAGGACGACCTGGAAGACCGGCGAACAGGCGAGGCTGCGCTCGGGGGCCAGCTCATCGACCAGCTTCTCGAACGGCAGGTCCTGGTGCGCATAGGCCGCGAGGGCCGCCTCCCGCGCCCGGGCGACGAGGTCGGCGCCGCTCGGATCGCTGGCGAGCTCGGCGCGCAGCGCGAGGTTGTTGGCGAAGAAGCCGATCAGATCTTCGGTCTCGGCCCGGTTGCGGTTGGCGACCGGCGAGCCCACGACCAGGTCGCTCTGCCCCGACAGGCGCGAGAGCAGCGCCTGGAACGCGCCGAGGAGCACCATGAAGATCGTCGCGCCGCCGCGGCGTCCGAAGGCGGCCAGCTCGCGGGCGAACGGCGCGGCGAGGGGCATCGCGACGTGGCCGCGGCGCGGGTTGCTCCGGGCGACCCGCGGCCGGTCGAGCGGCAGGTCGAGGACCGCCGGCGCCCCGGCCAGGCGTTCGCGCCAGAAGGCGAGCTGCTCCTCCAGCACCTCCTCGCTCAGCCAGGCCCGCTGCCAGAGAGCGAAGTCCCCGTACTGGACCGGCAGCTCGGGCAGCTCGGGGGCCCGCCCCTGGCAGAGCGCGCCGTAGATCTCCCCCACCTCGCGGATCAGCACCCCCATCGACCAGCCGTCGGAGACGATGTGGTGCAGGGTGAGGAGGGCCACGTGGAACCCGGGCTCCAGCCGCAGGAGGGCGCTGCGCAGCAGCGGCCCGGAGCGCAGGTCGAACGGCCGGGTGGCCTCCTCCAGCGCCAGCGCCGCGGCCTCCGCCTCCCGGCCGGCGGCGGGGAGGTCCGAGAGATCGACCAGCGGCAGGGCGAGCGGCTGCGCCGGCGAGGTCCTCTGCCGGGGGCGCCCGTCGACCGCGAA
Organism: Thermoanaerobaculia bacterium; assembly: GCA_035278895.1. Classification (GTDB taxonomy): domain Bacteria; phylum Acidobacteriota; class Thermoanaerobaculia; order Multivoradales; family UBA5704; genus DATARR01. The sequence continues at coordinate 42,610 of DATEIO010000020.1, forward strand.
GAAGGTGGAGCGCAGCACCTCGTGCCGCGCCAGCACGGCCGAGAGGCTCGCCGCCAGGGCCGGCCGCGAGAGCTCGCCGCGCAGCCCCAGGGCGAGCGGCAGGTTGTAGGTCGCCGAGCCGGGGTCGAGCTGGTCGAGGAACCAGAGCCGCTCCTGGCCAAAGGACAGCGGCTGGTCGCCGGCGCGCGGCACCGGCACGATGGGCGGAGCCTGGCGTTGGCGCGGGCCGGCGAGCAGCGCCTCGACCGCCGCCGCCACCGCCTCGACCGTCGCCGCCTCGAACAGGGTGCCGAGCGGCAGCTCGACCTGGAGGGCGGCGCGGATCCGCGACACCACCTGGGTGGCCAGCAGCGAGTTGCCGCCGGCTTCGAAGAAGTCCTCGTCGCCGCCCACCCGCTCGAGGCCGAGCACCTCCTCCCAGATCCCGGCCAGCAGCTCCTCGACCGGCGTGCGCAGCCGCCCGGAACCGGCCGCGGGGCGGTCCGCCGCGCCCGGCAGCGGCAGGGCGCCGCGGTCGACCTTGCCGTTGGCGGTCAGCGGCAGGGCGTCCAGGACCACGAACGACGCGGGCACCATGTAGGCGGGCAGCTTGGCGCGCAGGAAGCGGTGCAGCTCGTGGAGATCGGCCGTCTGGCCGGCATCGAGGACCACGTAGGCGACCAGGGTCTTGTCCCCCTGGCGCGCCCCGACCGCCGCCGCCACCGCCGCCTGGACCGACGGATGCTGGCCGAGCGCCGCCTCGATCTCGCCGAGCTCGATGCGATAGCCCTGCACCTTGACCTGGAGGTCCTCGCGCCCGAGGAACTCGATGTCGCCGTCCGGCAGATAGCGGCCCAGGTCGCCGGTGCGGTAGAGGCGCTCGCCGGTGCGCGGGTGGACCACGAAGCTCGCCGCGGTCTTCTCCTCGTCCTTCCAGTACCCCCGGGCGAGCCCGATGCCGCCGATGAAGAGCTGCCCCGGCACCCACACGGGGCGCGGCTCCAGCGCCTCGTCGAGGACGTGGAAGCTCTGGTTCGCCATCGGCCGGCCGTACGGCACGCTGCGCCAGGCCGGGTCGGGCCTCTCGACCGGGTAGAGGATCGACCAGATCGAGGCCTCGGTCGCGCCGCCCAGGCTGACGACGCGGACCGCCGGCGCGAGGTCCAGGATGCGCTGCGGCAGATCGACCGGGATCCAGTCGCCGCTCAGCAGCACGAGGCGCAGGCCGGGGGGAAGGGTCTCGCCGCGCCGCTCGACCTCGTCGACCAGCATCGCCATCAGGGCGGGCACGGTGTTCCAGATCGTCACCTGCTCCCGGTGCAGCAGCTCGAGCCACCGGGCCGGCTCCCGGAGGTCCGAGGGGGCGGGGAAGACCACGGCGCCGCCCGCGGCGAGGGGGCCGAAGAGGTCGTAGACCGAGAGGTCGAAGCTGAGCGCCGAGAGGGTGAGGACGCGGTCCGCGGGCCCTACCGCGAAGCGCCGGTTGACGTCGGCGACGGTGTTGAGCGCGCCGCGGTGGTCGATCATCACCCCCTTGGGGAGCCCCGTCGAGCCCGAGGTGAAGATCACGTAGGCGAGGTCGCCGGGCTGCTGCGCCGCGGGCAGGGGCTCCTCCCCGGCCATGGCCCGGCCGCCGTCGTCCACCGCGAGCGCCGCGACCCCGGCGGGCCATTCGAGCTCCCCGGCGAGGCGCGAGTGAGTCAGGGCTTGGCGCACCCCGGCGTGCTCCAGCAGGCCGTGGAACCGCTCCCGCGGCAGGTGCGGATCGAGCGGCAGATAGGCGGCGCCGGCGCAGAGCACGGAGAGGACGGCCACCGCCTGCTCCCACCCCTTGTCGAGGACCACCGCGACCCGGTCGTTGGGCTGCGCACCGAGCTCCCACAGCCGGCGGCCGAGGTGCTCCGCCCGCGCCAGCAGCTCGCCGTAGGTCAGGCGGCGGTCGGCGGCGATCACGGCGAGGCGTCCGGGGGACTCGGCCGCCCGGGCGAGGAACGGCTCGTGGAGCAGCCCCGGCGGCACGACCGCGGCCGTGGCGTTGACCTCGGCGCGCCGGGCGAGCTGCTCCGGCGGCAGAGCGGCGACGACCGGCCCCGTCCAGGCTCCGGGGTCGGCGGCCAGGCGCTTCAGGAGCCCCTCGTAGGCCGCGAACATGTCCGTCAGCACCCCGGGGGCGAAGGCTTCCTCGACCGCGTCCCAGTTGTAGACGAGCGCGCCGGCCTGCTCCGCCACCTGGTGGTCGAGCAGGACCTGCGGCGTCTGGGAGATGCTGTAGACCAGCCGGACGGGGCTCTCGGCGGCGCCCTCCCCGCCCTCCCGCAGGTTGAGGGTGCTGGTGAAGACGACGGGCGAAGCCGCGCGGACCGGCCCCCCCTGGGACCGCGCCAGGTCGCGCGCCACCTCGACGCCGCTCAGGTCGCGGTGGTCGAGGTCCTGCCAGAGCTGCCGCTGGGTCTGCCGCGCCCGCTGCTCGAACGGGAGCTCCGCCTCGCGCCGCAGCTCGAAGAGGGTGGTGGAGGTGAAGTCGCCGAGGATCCGCTCCACCTCGGGGTGGAAGGGGCGGCGGTTGAAGAGCGTGAGGACGATGGTGAAGCGGCCGGTCTTGCTCCAGGCGCCCAGCACCTCGGCGAAGGCGGCGAGGAGCAGGGCCGAGGGGGCGGCGCCGCAGCTCGCGGCCCGGCTCTTGAGCCGGCTCCAGGCCTCGGCCGGCAGCGACGCGCTGCGGCGCACGAAGGT
>DATEIO010000021.1:0-15615 GCA_035278895.1 Thermoanaerobaculia bacterium
CGGCGTGTCGAGGCAGCCCAGGAGGTTCATCAGGGTCGACTTGCCGCTGCCGGACGATCCCATGATGGCCACGTACTCGCCGCGCTCGATGTGGAGGTCCACGCCGTTCAGCGCGTGGACCTTCTCCGCCCCCATGTCGTAGACCTTGAAGATCTGACTGAGCTCGATCAGCGCCATCAACGTTCCCCCTCGTCCTTCGCTTCGTCCTTGTCGGCCTTGCGGTCTTCCGACTCGGAGGTCTTGCTCACGGCCACCGCCTGTCCGTTGCGCAGGTCCCGCAGGGTCCGGTAGGGGCCGGTCACCACGGTTTCGCCGGGCTTCACGCCGGAGGTGATCTCGATGTGGGTCTCGTCCGACAGCCCCGTCTCGACCTTGCGCTGGACGGCCTTGCCCTTCTCGATCACGAACACGGCCTGGACCTCTTCTTGTTCCCCGCCGTCTCCGGCGCCGCCCTCCTCCTCCACCGGCTCGCGCTCGACCACGGCCTGGATGGGCACCACCAGGGCGTTCTCGCGGGAGGCGGTGTGGATCTCGGCGCGGACGGACATGTCGGCGCGCAGGTCCTCGTCCGGGTTGTCCAGGAGGATCTTGACCTTGAAGAAGGTCACCTCGGGCTGGGCCGGGCGGTTGAAGCCGGAGCTGCCGATCTCGACCACCCGTCCCTTGTACTCCTTGCCCGGGAGGGCGTCGACCCGGAGCACGGCTTCCTGGCCGAGCTTGACGTTGACGATCTCGGTCTCGTCCACGTCGACGTTGGCCAGGATCTCGGACATGTCGGCGATCTCGCCGATGACCGAGGCCGGGTTGTTCATGGTGCCCGAGACCACGACCTCGCCCTCCTTGGCGTTCAACGCGATGATGCGGCCGGTCAGGGGGGAGTAGATGGTCGTCTTGGTGAGGTCGTCCTGGGCCTTTTCGAGGTTGGCCCGGGTCTGCTGCACGGCCTCCCGGGACTCTTCGAGCCGCAGCTCGGCGGAGGTGGCGGCGAGCTCGGCGGCCTCGAGCTGCTCCTTGGAGAAGATCCCTTCCTTGTGGAGCTGCCGGGCCCGCTCGAGCTTGTGGCGGGAGTCGGCCAGCGAGACCTCGGACTGGCGCACGGCGGTCTGGGAGCTGCGCAGCTGCGCCGCCCACTGGTCGCGCTGGGCGAGGAACCCCGCCTGCTCGAGCTGGAGGAAGGGCTGGCCGCGGTTGATCCATTCCCCCTCTTCCACGAACAGCTTTTCGATCTTTCCGATCACGTGGGCGGAGATGTTGACCTGGATGCGGGGCTCCAGGCTGCCGCTCGCCTTGACCACCTGGGAGATGGTGCGGCGCTCGACAGCCTCGGCATAGACCTTCGCCCCTTTTTCCCGCCCGCTCGCCTTGATGCTGGCGAAAACGATGGCCGCGATCGCCAGGACGATCACGCCACCGATGATGGCTTTTTTCACACCGGCTCCTTATCTGAACAGCGCCGCGAACCCGGCCTTGCCCGCCACCCAGAGAAGCCAGAGAGTGATCACGGTGCCGGTCGAGGCGGCGAGGGAGACCCGGGCCACGATGCGGTATCCGAGGATCAGCAGGGCCAGGGTCCAGAGAGTGAAGAAGTTGAGGCTGCCGAGGAGCGACCGGATCACGGCCGAGGTCTCCTCGGACACCAGGATCTCGGGGCTCGCGACGAGCACGCCGCCGCCCATCGCCTCTTCCGGAGCAATCTTCTCCCGGGCGAGGATGAGCGGCAGGTTGATGAGCGCGGCCACGGCCATGGGCATCGATCCGTAGAGATAGGTCGAGAAGCTCTGCTTGAACGTCATCTCCGAGCCCAGGAGCTTGAAGATGCCCAGGAACACGGCCGCGATCGCGGCGTAGACGAGCGCGGCGACCGGCGCGCCGATTCCGATCTGCAGGGCCCGCTGGCCCGGCGTCACGTTCTCGGCCTTCTCGATCGCCTCGGTGACCTGCTCGGGAGGCACCCGGTCGATGAACTTCCCGAACTGGTAGCGCACCATCTCCTCCGGGTCGACGCGGGTCTGGACAAGCCAGCCGACCGCGAGGCTCAGGACGAGAAGGACCAGGAAGGGAGCGAGCCAGGCCGGCCTCTCGGCGATCGACCGAAAGGTCTTGCCCGGCGAAACCAGGACACCGATCAGACGTCCGAAGCTCGAATCTCCCATGACCCTACTCCTCCCGGGGGTAGAGGCTGCGGTCGAAGGACCACCAGTCGATCGGGCCCTCGGGCGTCCGGGGGTCGTCGATGCCGATCCCCTCGACTTCGAGGAGGCGGCCGGTGGCGCGGTAGTACTCGGTCAGGGCCCGGCGGTAGGTGATGACCGACGAGACCTCGCGGCTGCGCGCCCGGGTCAGCTCTTCCTGGATCTGGGTGATCTGGAAGCTGGTGGACATGCCGTTCTCATACCGCTTGCGCTCGGCCTCCAGGTTCTTCACCTGGAACTCGCGGGAGATGCGGGAGGCCTCGATCTGCTTGACCGCCGTGTCCAGGGCGCGGGCGGCCTGCCGGACCTCGGTCGCGACGACCGTCCTCTGCTGCTCGAGCTGGGTCTTGGCGCGGTCCACGTCGATGTCGGCGATGGCGGAGGCGGCGCGGGCCGCGCGGTTCTGGATCGGGTAGGCGAAGTCGAGCGAGACGCTCCAGGTCGGGAAGTCGAGACCCGTAATCTGGTCCAGGGCGTCCCCGAACTCGAGGCCGAACCCGCCGGTGCCGTAGCGCACGTTCAGGTCGAGGTTCGGGCGCATCTGGTTGCGGAAGAAGAGGGAGTCAAGCTCGAACCGCTGGACCGCGATCTCCTGCGACCGCACCTCGGGACGCTCGGCGTAGGCGGTCGCGATGGCCTCCTCGACGTTGACCGTCAAGGGCTCGACCTGCGGCTCCGTCGTCGGCTGGATCTCGGCCTGCCAGAGCGGACCCGGGGGCAGGTTCAGGAGCTGGCGCAGGTCGTCCGCGGCGTCGCCCACGGTCGAGGTCGCGTTGATGATGTCCACGTCGCGGGTGGCGATCGCGGCCTCGCTCTGCACGAGCTCCAGGGGAGCGAGCGTGCCGACGTCGACCTGGATGCGGTTGCGCTCGTGAAGCTCGCGGGCCAGGTTCATGCTCTCCTGGGCCACGCCGAGCTGCTGGCGCGCCTCGACGAGCGAGAGGTAGGCGTTGACCACCTGCTGGGTCAGGAGCGTTACCTGGCGCTCGAACTCCTCGCGGCTGATCCGGTCGTTGTAGCGCGCGACCAGGATGTTGCGCTCGTTGACGATGCGGCCGAAGTCGCGCAGCAGGGGCTGGACGAACGAGAACGTGGTCCCGCTGGTGTAGCTCTCGGTGATGCCCGGCCTCCGGGGATCCTCGGGGGTTTCGGTCCGGCCGGCGGCGTAGCCGACGGTCACGTCGCCGCCCGTGGGGAGGCGCTGGCGGAAGCTGAAGCTCACGTCGTCCGATTCGGACTGGTTGGCCTGGAACACGTCGAGGGCGGCCTGCTGGGTGTCCGCGTGCTCCAGGCTGGCCTGGGACACCAGGTCATAGATGCCCATGCTCTGGGTGATGCCCAACCGGCTCTGCTGGCGGGTGTAGCGCTCGATGACGAGCCCCAGGTTCTGGCGCACGGCGATGGTGATCGCCTGGTCGAGCGAAAGCGGGAGCACGCCGTTCTGGGCTTCGAGCCCGGGAACGTCCGTGGGCCGCGCCACCCGGGTGTCGACCTGCCGCCCCGGCTGGGGAGCCGTGGGCGCAGGATCCGTCTGCGCGACGGCGGCCGCCGGTACGACGGCGGTCGCGAAAAGCCCCAGAAGGGAGGCCGCGGCGAACAGGGCGCCTCCCCGTCTCATGTGTTCAGTGGATCGCAAAGGATTCCTCCTTCATGGGGTTCTCCCCCTCACCTTGAAAACGTCGGTTGACGAGAACGTGTGCGAGCTTACCGCAGCCGGTCGCCGACCGCTCCACCGGATGTACGAACCGGCCGCGCAAAAGTTCTTACGACATCAGTCTTTAGCTCTTACCCGGGCCCTCTTCGGGCCGGGCCAGCTCTCCCGGGAAGAAACAAGCCGCCCGGTGCCCCTCTTCCTCCATCCCGAAAAGATCCGGCCGCTCCGCCGCACAGCGCGGGCGGGCGATGGGGCAACGGGGGTGGAACGGGCAGCCGGGCGGCGGCGCCAGGAGGCTCGGCGGATCGCCGGCCAGCACGATCCGGCTCCGCTTCCTTCCAGGCTCCGGCCGCGGGACCGCGGAGAGCAGACTTACCGTATACGGATGACGGGGGCTCCGCAGCACGGAGTCCCGGCCGCCGATCTCCACGATACGGCCAAGGTACATCACCGCAACCCGATCCGCCAGTCGTTCGACCGCGGCCAGGTCGTGCGAGATGAGCAGAAGCGTCAGCCCGAGCCGTGCCTGGAGGCCCGCCAGGAGGTCCAGGATCTGGCCGCGCACCGACACGTCGAGCGACGAGACCGGCTCGTCCGCCACCAGGAGGTCCGGCCCGGCCGCGAGCGCCCGGGCGATCCCCACCCGCTGGCGCTGCCCGCCCGAAAGCTCGTGCGGGTAGCGCCGCGAAAGCTCCGGGGCGAGCTCGACGCTCCGGAGCAGCTCCGCCACCTTCTGCCGCCTCGCGGCACGGTCGAGCGAGGTGTGGATCGCGAGCGGCTCGGCCACGATCGAGGCGACCCGCTGCCGGGGATCCAGAGAGCCGTAGGGATCCTGGAACACCATCTGGAACCGGCGCCTCCGGGCGCGCAGCTCGCCGCCGCGGAGCGCCAGGAGGTCCTCGCCGTCGAAGACCACCCGGCCGGCCGTGGGCTCGACGAGCCGCAGGGCGCAGCGGCCGAGCGTGGTCTTGCCGCTCCCCGACTCCCCCACGAGGGCCAGGCACTCGCCGCGCCGGACTTCCAGATCTACCGCGTCGAGTGCCCGCACGGCTCCCAGACGGCGCTGGAGCAGGCCGCGCCGCACCGGGAACTCCTTCGAGAGGCCGGAGACTTCAAGGAGCGCGGTCACGGCGGGCTCCCCAACCGGGGGATGGACGAGAGCAGCATCCGGGTGTACGGATGGGCGGGCGCGGCAAAGAGCGCCTCGACCCCGGCCTCCTCCACGATCTCCCCGGCCTGCATGACGAGCACGCGGTCACAGGTCTCGGCCACGACCGCGAGGTCGTGGGTGATGAGGAGGACGGAGAGCCCGAGGTCCGTGCGCAGGGTCTCCAGAAGCTCCAGGATCTGCGCCTGGATCGTCACGTCGAGCGCCGTGGTCGGCTCGTCGGCGAGCAGCAGGTCCGGGCCGCCGGCCAACGCCATGGCGATCATGGCGCGCTGGCGCTGGCCGCCCGAGAGCTGGTGCGGGTAGTCGCCCAGGCGCCTTGCCGCGTCGGGCAGGGCCACCCGCTCGAGCAGGCGGACCGCCTCGTCGCGCGCGGACCGCCGGGAGAGCGGGCGGTGGGCGCGGACCGCTTCGGTGATCTGGAAGCCGATCGTGTAGACCGGGTTGAACGCCGTCATCGGCTCCTGGAACACGAGCCCGATCCGCCCGCCGCGCACCCGCCGGATCTCGCGCTCCGGAAGCGTCAAGAGGTTCCCCTCGACTCCGGAGAGCCGGGCCTCGCCGCGCACCCGGGCGGTCCCGGGCACGAGGCCGAGGAGAGAGAGCGCGGTCAGGCTCTTGCCCGAGCCGGACTCCCCCACCAGCCCGAGGATCTCCCCCTTCCCGATCGCGAACGATACGCCGCGGACGACCGGAGCCCAGCGCCCCGCCCGGGGAAACGCGATCTCGATCATCCTGGCATCGAGAAGCGGCGGGGGATGGCTGGGCGCGGGCAAGGGCTCTCTTTCTTTCAGGCTACCCGAGGCGCCGGAGCAGCCAGTCGACCGTGAGCGCGACCCCGAAGCCGGTCGCGCCGGGGCACGGGTCCGACTTGACGTTGGCCACGCCGGCGATGTCCATGTGGGCCCAGTGCTTGATCTCGCCCACGAACTGGGAGAGGAACGCCGCGGCCGTGCTCGCACCGCCCCAGCGGCCGGAGCAGTTCTTCAGATCCGCGTGCATCCCCTTCATCTCCTCCAGGAACTCGGGGAAGAGGGGGAGACGCCACAGGCGCTCGCCGGCCGAGGACGCCGCGGCCAGGAGCTCGGAAGCGAGCTCGTCGTCCGGCGTGAACAGGCCGCCCGCGTGAAAGCCCAGGGCCACAATACACGCGCCGGTCAGGGTCGAGAACTCGAGGATCGCCTCCGGCTCCTCCTCCGCGGCCCAGGCCAGGGCATCCGCGAGGATCATCCGCCCCTCGCAGTCCGTGTTGGTGATCTCCACGGTCTTGCCGTTGTAGCAGCGCACGATGTCGCTCGGCCGGTAGGCCCGGCTGCCCAGCATGTTCTCGGCGAGCGGCACGTAGACCCGGAGGCGGACCGGGAGATTCAGGTCGGCCACGGCCTGGGCCACGCCCAGGACGGTGCAGGCGCCGCCCTTGTCGTACTTCATCTCGTCCATGTCCGTGGCCGGCTTGATCGAGATGCCGCCGGTGTCGAACGTGACCCCCTTGCCGACCAGGGCGATCGCGGGCCCTTCCGTGCCCACGTCGATGCGCACCAGGCGCGGGGGCACAGCCGATCCCGCGCCGACCGCGAGCAGGCCGCCCATCCCCCGCTTCTCGAGCTCGTCCGTCTGCAGCACCGTGATCTTCAAACCCCGGCTCTCCGCGAGCTCCCGGGCCCGCTCCTCCATCCACGCAGGCGAGGCCACGTTGGCCGGCCCATTGGCGAGGTTGCGCACGAAGGCCACCGCCTCCGCCACCGGCTGCGAGCGGGCGAGGGACTCGCGGTAGGCCGCTTCCTCCCCCGAGGGTGGCACCACGGCCACGGACTCCAGGCGGTTCCCCTTCTCGCCGTCGGTCTGCCACCGGTCGTAGCGGTAGACCGAGAGCGCCAGGCCACGGAGCACGCGATCCGCCGCCCGGCCCGTGGTCTCCGCGTGGGGGGGCACCACGAGGGCGAGCCGCCGGGCTCCGCTCACCCGGGCGTCCTCGGCCAGCCGGCCGATCCAGCGCGACAGCTTGGCATACGTGAGGTCCTTCTTCGCTCCCATGCCCAGCAGGGACACGACCGGCCCTTCCGGCCCCACGTCCGTCTGGGCGAGCTGCTCATCCTTTCCCCGAAAGCCGGTCCTCCCCGAAAGCCGCCCCACCGCTTCCCGGACCCCTGACGCGAGCCCGGAGACATCGGGAGCTTCCCCCTCGAAACAGCCGACCACGAGATGGTCGGCCTCGGGTCGCTCCCGAGAGGCGACACGAACCGATGCGATATCCGTCATGAAATTCTCCTCCAAAAGATCGCGGCGCGAAGTTTAACAGGCGCGCCTCCCCGCTCCCCGACACCCAAAGCAGGGCCTTCCCGGGCGCTTCAAGCGCCGGGTCGAGCCCTCTATGGTCTAAGTCCCGGGGCTGTATGGTATACGTAACGGCTCCAATCCAGCCCGACACGAGGTTCGTTCGCGAGCACGAGCATGAATCCGACTTCGCTTCTTCAGTGGCTTCAGGGTCCGTTCAACTTCCTGCGTCCGGACCCGGAAGAGATCCGGCACGTCATACCCGACCTCCAGAAAACTCTCCCTCTGCCTCGACCAGTGTTTCTGGAGGATGAAAGCGCGACACCCATCCAGGGTTTTCCCATTCTTCTCTCGGAAGGGATGGAGTCGCTCAAGGCGGCATTGCGCCAGTACGTCGAGACCGAAGAGGCGGTGCAGGTCGCTGTATTCCGGCGGGAGACCCTGGACCGCCGGATGCACGCCCAGGCGTGGGACAAGTACCTCGCCCTCCTCTCCCGGGCGGTCGAGAATTCGACCTTGTCGAGCTACGGCCGCCAGTACCCGGCCGTGTTCTGGCTTCAGCATTCGCTGGACCTCGCCCGCCTGCTCAAGGAGACCCCCAAGCGGGTCCTGCGGCAGGACACCGAGATCGGCCGCCGTCATGGCGACGAGATCAAGTACCGGGTGCTCGACCGTCTCATGGACCGGGTGCTGACGACGACCTACGATCTGGTCCAGAAAGTGGCGGGTGCGACCGACGAGGCCGAGGAGGAGCTCTTCCCCCGCCTCCTCACCCGGATGCGGGACAACGTCCTCCTCTTCACCGAGGACCACATCAGCCCCGACCTCTCGGAGCTGACGAGCTACTTCAACGGCTCGCTCCGGATCGACGGCCGCGACCTGCGCCGAAGGCTGGACGAGCTCGCCCGCTGGCACACCGACCAGCTCGCCACCGACCGCGAGCTCAAGAGCGTCGTCAACCACATCCTGCGCTCCGATCCCAGGCACGACTCGCGCGACCTGCTGATCCGGCCCGGCTACACCGCGTACCTGTCCACGCTCAAGAGCTACAACCCGGTCCGCCTGCTGCCGCCGGTCCTCGTACAGGTCTGGGAGAGCCTGCTCGTCAAGCTCAAGGAGTTCGAGCTGGTCCACGCGCTGCGCCGCCGCCTCATCCCCATCGAGCCCAGGAACGGCCAGCTCATCTCCCGCGATCCGGCCGGCCGCGGAGCGGCCGGGGCCGAGATCCGCCTCTCCTCGGCCACCCGCCCCATGGACTTCCTGGAGCCCTGGGTGGTCGATCCGCGGGTCGAGCGCTTCGGCATGATCTATGACATCAGCGACTTCTCCCAGACCCTGTCCGTGCTCCACCGGGCCGGGAACGAGAGCCAGGACGACGCCTTCCGCCTCATGTTCCGCTTCCAGCGCTGGGTCAACCGCCTGGCCCTCACCCACCGGGTGAAGATGGAAAAGTACCTGGGCGACGGCGCCTTCTACTCCAGCCGCGAGGCGAAGAACCTCCTCGTCTGCTCGGTCCACATCCAGCGCTACTACGTGCGCTCCGTCCAGGAAGGGCTCCCCTTCGACCGCGGCATGCGCATCGCGTTGAACTACGGCGCCTACCGCCTGATCCCCATGGGGAGCGGCCGCACGGGCGAGCCTGAGCGCTACGAGTTCTTCGGCCCCGGTCTCGTCGAGCTCTCGCGCCTGACCACGGGCAAGGCCACCCAGGAGATCGACGAGGTCAAGACCATGCTCGTGGCCCAGGGCTATCCCGAAGCCACCGTCCACAAGTTCTTCGCCCCCCTGTCGCACAAGAACGTCGACGTCGTCGACAAGCAAGAAGAGGCCCGCCGCTTCTACGCCTACATCAACCGGAACGGCACGCTCCACAACAACGGCATGATCGCGACCGGCCCTTACATCTCCCAGCTCGAGCACGAGCTTGGCCAGGGCAAGCGGCTCTTCCGCGGCTCCGACGGCGAGCGCAGCTACGTCGTTCTGGACCTCGAGGACGCAGGAGAGCGGCTCTCCGTCGGCGTCAGGAAGCTCGGTCTTGCGCATCTCAAAGGGCTCGAGAAGCTCGCGGTTTATGAGATCGTAGACGGCGCCTCGCTCGATCTGGGCACACTCCTCGAAATCCGCGGGGAGCGGCTCGTCAATGCCGTCGAGCGGGAATTCGCCGGCGCCCTGGGGCGCACCTGAGCACGAATTTACTGTCCATGATTATAGCCTGAAAGCTATAAGTTGAGGAGGACGGCGATGGACGAAGCTCTCTGGCAGAGCGAGCTGCCCGGCCTGCCGCCCCCCCGCCGGGGGAAGGTGCGGGACGTCTACGACCTGGGCGAGGTCCTGCTGATCGTGGCGTCGGACCGGCTCTCGGCCTACGACCACGTGCTCAAGCCAGGCATTCCGGGCAAGGGCAAGATCCTGAACCAGCTCTCGAACTTCTGGTTCGGCCTCCTGGGAGACGTGATCCCCAACCACCTCCTCGCGACCGACCCCGAAGGCTTCCCCGCCGCGCTCTCCCCCTACCGAGACGCCCTGCGCGGCCGCGCCGTGCTGGCGAGGAAAGCGCGAGTCGTCCCCTTCGAGTGCGTGGCCCGGGGCTACCTCGCGGGCAGCGGATTCCGGGAGTACACGAAGACCGGCACCGTCTGCAACATTCCCTTACCCCCCGGCCTCGACCGCGCCAGCCGCCTCCCCCACCCCATCTTCACCCCTGCCACCAAGGCCGAGCAGGGGCATGACGAGAACGTGGATTTCGCCACCATCGAAAGCGCCCTGGGCCCCGGCCTGGCGACCCAGCTCCGCGACCTGACCCTGGCCCTCTACAACCGCGGAGCCGCCCACGCCGCCGAGCGCGACCTGATCCTCGCCGACACCAAGTTCGAGTTCGGCCATGACCTGAACACCGGAGAGCTCCTCCTGATCGACGAGGTCCTGACCCCCGACTCCTCCCGCTTCTGGGAAGTCGGCTTCTGGAACCCCGGCACCGAGCCCGCCTCCTTCGACAAGCAGTACGTGAGGAATTGGCTCGACGAGACCGGCTGGGACAAGGAATCGCCCCCGCCCGAGCTGCCGGTGGACGTGGTGCGGGGAACGCTGGAGCGCTATGTAGAGGCCTTCCGGAGGATTACCGGGCGGGAGCCGGCACTGTAGACCACGGACTGACACGGACGAACACCGACTACCACGGACAGCGCGCTCATCGGTCCGTGGTTGTCCGTGAAAGTCCCTGTTCGTCCGTGTTCTTCCTCAGTTCCCTAGCGCCCCGCCCGCCAACCCCAGCAGCACCTTGATGTTCTCGTCCGTCCAGCGGATCCCGCCGCCCAGGAAGAGAGAGTCCTCCTCCAGGACGTCGTCGTAGCCGCCCACGAGGTACAGGTTGGGGTGGAACTGATACCGCCCCATCAGGCGCAGGTGGGGCGAGAGGTCGTCCGGGCGGCTGAAGTCGAAGGCTTCCATGGAAAGCCAGAGCCGCTTGTTCAAGAGCGGGTACTCGACCTGGGCGCCTCCGGTGCTCTCGATGATGCCCGCCCAGAGCCTCAGATCCTGGGGCGTGCGGTAGCCGAAGAGGCCAGTCGCGGTGTAGCTCCTCTCGCGGGTCAGCTTGGTCGTGGTCGTGACCTGCGGGATGCCGTCCGGACCGGTCACGGTGACCGTCTCGGTCTTCTCGCGGCGCTTGCCGAAGGGGCTGCTCACGAGGCCCGCGCGGTAGAGGCGTTTGCCGTCCTGGGGATCGATGTCCAGCCGGAAGCTCGTCAGCGACTCGGTGTCGTTCTCCGTCTCGCCGACCCGGGAGGTGCCGACGCCCTCGCGGAGATAGCCCTGGAGATCGAGGTCGATCTTGAACTTGTTGACCGCGCCAATCGTGCCGCTCAGGGTCTCGACACCGCCCTGGATGCTGTCGAGCGTCGAGAGCACCTCGTTGTAGGCCTGGTCCTCGTTGACCAGCTTGCCGATCGTGCCCTCGCCGCGGGCGATCTTGCCCGAGATCTCGTTCAGATTGTCGGCCGAGGTCTGGAGCTTCGAGGTCAGCTCGCGGACGTTGCCGATGCTGGCGCCGACGTTCTCCCGGTTCTCCTCGACGAGCGAGGAGATCTGGGTGAGCGCGCGGTCCATCTGGTCGGCCAGGCGCGGCAGCTCCGTCGCAAGGGTGGAACCCACACGGTCGAAGTTGCGGACGGCCGAGGCCACGTTCGCCCGGTTCTCGGCCACCAGGGCGCGGATCTCGGCGCTCGTGAGCTGGATGTCCTGCACCAGGCGGTTGATGTTGCCCCCGAAGTCCTCGCCCGCGAGCGAGCCCGTCACCTTCTGGATCGATTCGCCGATCTCCGAGAGCTTCGCCATGGCGTCGTCGATCGAAGGGGGGGTGATGCCTTCGAGCACGGTACCGGGCGGCAGCGGCGGCGCGTCCGGCGGCCCGGGGATGATCTCGATGTACTTCTCGCCCAGGAGGCCCAGGTTCGCCACGCGGGCCGTGGTACCCACGGTCAGCGGCAGCGGCTGGTCCAGGCGCAGCGTCACGCGCGCCCGGTTGCCCTGGAGCCCCACGCCGTCCACCTCGCCCACGCGGACGCCGGCCACGCGCACCGACGCCTTGTTGTCCAGGCCGGCCACCGAGTCGAACACCGCGTCGACCGTCCGGCCCTCCGGACCGAACGGGTTCCAGTCCTCGATCTGCCAGATGAGGAGCCCCAGAATGACGAAACACAGGGTCGCGAAGACCCCGACCTTGACGAGTGATTTCATGTCCTCTCCGCTCTCGCCGCGCCCTGCGAATTTTCCGACAGCGGCCCTTCGGCCCGGCCATGGATGAACTGCTGGACCCGGGGGTCGTCGAGCCGCTGGAACTCCTCGGGCGGCGCCGACGCAATGATCTTACCCTGATAGAGCATGGCGATCCGGTCGCCGATCCGGAACGCGCTCGCCATGTCGTGGGTGATGGTGAGCGTCGTCGTATGCAGACGGTCGTTCAGATCCTTGATCACCTCGTCGATGAGCGCCGTGGTCACCGGGTCCAAACCCGTCGTGGGCTCGTCGAAGAGGAGGATCTCCGGCTGGTGGGCCACGGCCCGGGCGAAACCCACCCGGCGGCGCATGCCGCCCGAAAGCTGCGACGGGAGCTTCTCCCCTACGCCTTCCAGACGCACCATGGCCAGGCACTCCTCCACCCGGTCGTTGATCTCTCCCCTGGACATCTTCGTCAGTCGCTGCAAGGGGAAGGCCACGTTCTGCCACACCGTCATCGAGTCGAAGAGCGCCCCCTCCTGGAACGACATCCCGAACTTGCGCCGGAACTCCGTGATCTCCCGGTTGCCGAGCGACTCGACCGCCGTGCCATCCACCTCGATCGTGCCGGAGTCCGGCTTCAGGAGCCCGATCACGTGCTTCAGCAGCACGCTCTTGCCCGTGCCCGACCCGCCGATCACCACCAGCGACTCGGCCGGAGCGATGTCCACCTCCACCCCGTCGAGCACCACCTTGGGGCCGAACGACTTGCGGAGGTCGCGGATGCGGATCTTGGGGTCGGCGCCGCTCAAAACAGCAACCTCGTCAAAAAGAAGTCCGAGATCAGGATCGCGATGCTCGCCACCACCACGGCCGCCGTGGTCGAGCGCCCCACCCCCTCCGCGCCGCCGGTCGTGTAGAAGCCCTGCTGGCAGCCGATCAGGGCGAGCAGGAAGCCGAACACGGCCGCCTTGATGAGCCCCGAGAAGAGGTCGTTCAGGTCCATGAACTGGAACGTGCGGTCGATATAGGAGACCGGATTCGCGCCCATCAGCACCACGGACACGAGATAACCGCCGAAGATGCCGACCGCGTTCCCCATCACCACCAGGAACGGCAGCATGATCGTGGCCGCCCAGACGCGGGGGACGACCAGGTAGTGGACCGGATCGGTCGCCATCACCTCCAGAGCGTCGATCTGCTCGGTGACCCGCATCGTCCCCAGCTCCGCGCCCATGGCTGAGCCCGCGCGGCCGGCCACGATGAGGCCGGAGAGCACGGCCGACAGCTCGCGCACCATGGACAGCGCCACGAGCGAGCCCACGAAGCTCTCGGCGTTGAAGCGCTGGAGCACCGTGAACGTCTGGAGCGCCAGTACCATGCCCGTGAACAGGGCCGTGAGCAGCACCACGGGGATCGAGCTCACCCCCACCTTCACCATCTGCCGGAAGAGCTCGCGCGCGTCGTACGGCGGCCGGGGCGTCCACGCGAACACCCGGCCGACCATATCGACGAAGCGGCCCATCTGCTCGAAAAAGCCCCGCAAGGGGCCCGGCAGCGTCATGAATCCTCCCGCGAGAATCGCGACATCAGCTCCTCCACCCGTCCCTCGCGAACGTAGCGGCGCGGCAGCCGGAGCCCCAGGTGGCAGAGGATCTCCCACGAGATCGTCCCCGCGTGCCCGGCGAGCTCTCCGGCCGTCACCTCCTCGCTCCCCTGCCGCCCGAGCAGCACCACCTCGTCCCCCAGCTCGGCCCCGGCGTCGGTCACGTCGAGGAGGGTCATGTCCATCGTAACCGAACCCGCGAGAGGCACCCGTTGCCCGCGCACCAGCGCCTCGGCCTTGCCGGTCAGCCGCCAGGAGTAGCCGTCCGCGTATCCCACAGGTACTACGGCGATCCGGCTCCGACGTTGCGTCACCGTCCGCCCTCCGTAGGAGAGCGCCGTGCCCGCGGGCACCTCCTTCAGGTGAACGATCCGCGCCCGCACCGACATCACGGGCAGGAGGTCCGGAACCGTGTCGATGGGATCGATCCCATAGATCGCGATACCCAGCCGCACGAGCCGGTGCCGGCTCGCCGGGCGGTGGAGCGCCGCCGCGCTGTTCGCCATGTGGATCACGGCGCTCTCCCGCTCCTCTTCGGTCAGGAGCGCCAGCACCTCCGCGAAGCGCTCCTCCTGGGTGGGATTGCGCGGGCTGCCCGGCATGTCCGCGTCCCCGAAGTGGGAGAGCAAGCCCGCGAGCGCCAACCGCGGGTGCGTGCGGATCATCTCCAGAGCCCGGGAAACCTCGTCCATCGCCACGCCCAGGCGGCCCATGCCCGTATCCACCTTGAGATGGATCTGCGTCGGATTGTGCTGGGAAGCCGTCCACTCCCGCCACAGAGCAAGCTCCGCGAGAGACGAGATCGTGGGAGTCAAGCGATAGTGCCGGTAGAGCGCGATCTTCGCCGGCCGCGCCGTGCCAAGCACGAGGATAGGAACCTCGACGCCCGCGCGCCGGATCTCCGCCCCCTCTTCGAGCAATGCCACGCCCAGCCAGTCCACCCCGGCCGCCGCCATCACCCGGCTCACCCCCACCGCGCCATGGCCATAGGCGTCCGCCTTCACGACCGCCATGCATTTGGCTTCCGAGCCCGCGAGCCGCCCGCGGATCGCCGCCAGGTTGTGCTCCAGCGCGCCCAGGTCCACGTCCACCCAAGCCGGGCGCAGGGCGGCCTCGAGATCCTCCACCCCCGGCGCGGCCTCGGGCGAGGCGGGGATCTCAGAACGGTGCGGAGGGTTCGATCCCATGCCGGTCCAGGTTGCGGAAGCTCGTGGTCTCGCCCAGGAACACCAGGTCCACCGTGCCCGTCTCGCCATTTCGATGCTTGGCGATGATCAGCTCGGCGAGGCCTTTGTTTTCGTCCGTGGGGTTGTAGACCTCATCGCGGTATACGAAGGCGACCATGTCGGCGTCCTGCTCAATCGAGCCCGACTCGCGAAGGTCCGCGAGCTGCGGACGGTGGTCGCTTCCCCGCCGCTCCGGCTGGCGAGAGAGCTGGGAAAGGGCGATGACGGGGATCTCCAGCTCCTTGGCGAGCTGCTTCAGGCCGCGGCTGATCGCGGCGATCTCCAGGTTGCGGTTCTCGTACTTGCCGCCCGCCTGCATGAGCTGGAGGTAGTCGACGATCACTACCGCGAGCCCGCGCTCGGCTTTGAGGCGCCGGGACTTCGAGGCGATCTCCAGGAGCGTCGGGTTCGGGCTGTCGTCGATAAAGAGCGGCGCATCGCCGATGCCGCGGACGGTCTGGATGATCCGCGTCCACTCCTTCTGGGAGACCCGGTTCGAGCGCAGGCGGCCGAAGGAGATGTCCGCCTCCGAGCAGAGCACGCGGAGCGCGAGCTCCTGCTGGCTCATCTCCAGCGAGAAGACGCCCACGGACTTCCTCTCGCGGATCGACGCGTGCTGGGCCATGTTGAGGGCGATACTGGTCTTCCCCATGCCCGGGCGGCCCGCGATGATGATGAGGTTCCCCCGGTTCAGACCCTGGCTGATGCGGTCGAAGTCGATGAACCCGGTGGGCACGCCCGTGAGCATCGTGCCCGGCCGCTCCTCCAGCTCCTCGAGCGTC
>DATEIO010000022.1:0-10291 GCA_035278895.1 Thermoanaerobaculia bacterium
GACCTTCCAGTCGGGCTGGACGGGGTAGTAGTCGAGGCCGTGGAAGGCGGCGAGGGCCGGGCTCTTGCTGTCCTTCACCCGGACGCCGACCTTGTCGCCGCGCTGGATCACGAAGAACGAGAGCGAGCCGAGCTGGAGCACGGTGGGCTTGCCCTGGGCGTCGGACGTCAGGGCCATCTCGGTCACCGGCTGGCCGTCGCTCGTGATCGTCACCCCGGGCGCCACGCGGACCTTGACCGCGTCCCCCTCGCGGATCAGAGTCCCGGCGAAGGCCGGCGACCGCCCATCGGGGAAGATCACGCGGTTGTCCGGCCCGCTGCCGAAGCGGTTCTCTCCCGGCTCCAGCCAGAAGAGGCCGACCAGGGTGAACCAGCCGTCCTCCTTCTTGAGTCCCTCGTCCCGCTCCTTCCTCAAGGTCTCGATCTCCTGGAGATAGGCCTTGTCGGTGGCGGGGGCTGTTTCCGGAGGGGCGGCAAAGGAAAAGCCCCCGGCGAAGAGAGCGGAAAGGGCGAGAGTGGTGGCTGCGAGTCTGCGGTTCATCGTCGTAGCTCCTTCGAAGAGGTCAAGAGGATAACAGCCTCGCCCCTCTGGAACCTTCCCCACCTCTCCATCGTATAGGTGAGCATGCTGACGATCCGCGATCTCGTGAAGGTGTATCCCGGCCCGGTCACCGCCCTCCAGGGGGTCACCCTGGACGTTCCTCCCGGCATGTTCGGCCTCCTGGGCCCGAACGGGGCGGGCAAGTCGACGCTGATGAAGATCCTGGCCGGCCTGCTCGAGCCGACCTCGGGGCAGATCGCACTGGACGGGCAGGACGTCATCGCCCGGCCGGAGTGGATGCGGAGCCGCCTCGGCTATCTCCCCCAGGAGTTCGGCTTCTACCCCCATCTGACCGGCGAGAAGATGCTCACCTACCTCCTGGAGCTCAAGGGCGTCGAGGCCCCGGGAGGGTTGAAGCGGCTCGTGGGCGAGCTCCTGGAGCGGGTCAACCTCGCCTCCGCGGCCAAGCGGCGGGTCAAGACCTACTCCGGAGGCATGCGCCAGCGGCTCGGAATCGCCCAGGCCATCGCGGGCGATCCGCGGCTCATCATCGTGGACGAGCCCACCGCAGGCCTGGACCCCGAAGAGCGCCTGCGCTTCTACCGGCTCCTGGCCGAGCTCGCCCAGGACCGCATCGTGCTCCTCTCGACCCACATCGTCGAGGACGTGGCCGTGCTCTGCCCCCGCTTCGCCGTCATCCGCAAGGGGCGGCTCGTCGCGCAGACCGCCCCCTCCGAAGCCCGGGCCGCCTTGGCCGGCAAGATCTTTGAGGGGCGCGTGGCGAGCGAAGAGATGGAGGAGGTCAAGCGGCGCCTGCGCGTCACCCAGGCCGTGCTGGTCGAGGGGAAGAACCGCGTCCGCGTCCACCAGCCGGACGGCCAGGCGCCCGCGGGCTTCGAGCCCGTGCCTGCCACGCTGGAGGACGCCTACCTCCTCCTGATGCAGGACGCGGCGGAGCCCCCGGTCCCCGCCGCTGCCTGACGGGATCGCTCCGCCGGGGAATTTTGGAGGGGGGCGGCACGCTTTTTCCATTTCGCAGCACCCTAAGCAATAGAGAAGTCCTGATCTGTTTTTGGCTGGACCAAACGTCATCCGTGATCTCGCGGCGGGCCCGGGCAGGCTCCGTCGCAAGGAGGAGGAGATGAGCCGCAAAACTGCTTCGCGAGGGATTTCTGCGCTGATTTTCGTTCTTGCCCTGACGCTGGCCGGCGCGAGCCCCGCGGCGGCGGCCGATCTCGGCTTGTGGGATTTTTCGTTCGACCACCTGGTCTCCGGTTTCTGGGGCGAGGTGACGGGATGGCTCTCCGGGGCCGACAAACGGGGATTCGGGATCGATCCGAACGGAAAGCCGTTCTCCGCCCAGACGGACCCGGGCCCGCCGGCGCAGGCGAATCCCCAGGGCCAGCCGTTCTCTCCGTCCGATCATCCGTGAGAGAATCGCGACAGCTTTTCTTGAAGTCGATCTTTTGAGGAGGAATTGGGGATGGATCATCCAACGCGCGAAACCCTGGAAGGATTTCTACGCAGCAGCCTGCCCGCGTCGCAAGTCAAGGCGACGCTGGCGCACCTGTTGACCTGCGACCGCTGCCACGCAGAGCTGGAGCCGCTCGCCACGGTGATGTGGAAGCCCGACGCCGCGCCCGAGCCCGTGCTTTCGCCCGAGGAGGAGGCCGCGTACGACGCCTCCATCTCGGCCGCCTTCGCCGTCGCCCTCGGGCTGGAGCGCGACCTGGGGAGCGAGCGGGAGACCGCGGGGGGGAGGCTCGCCGAGATCCTCCGCGATCCGCAGGGCGCCGAAGCCCTGTTGGCGCAAGGGCGCCTCGCCCCGACGTGGGGCCTCTGCGAGGCGCTCCTCGACAAGAGCCGGGAGCTGCGGTCGACCGACCGCGCCGCCATGCTCCAGTTGGCGGTCCTGGCGAGCCAGGCCGTCGACCGGCTCGACCCGGCCGTCTGCGGCGAGGCGCAGCAGGCCGACCTCCAGGCCCGGGTCTGGGCGGAGCTGGCCAACGCCTGGCGCCTTTCGGACGACCTTTCCCAGGCCGAGGCGGCCATGGCCCGCGCCCGCGACCTGCGCCTGCGCGGCACGGGAGATCCGCTCCTCTTTGCCCGCATCGCGGACCTGCGCGCCTCGCTCCTGTCCGACCAGCGGCACTTCGCCGAGGCGTTCCGCATGCTCGACGCGGCCCGGGTGGTCCACGAGCGCTACGGCGACCGGCACGAGGTGGGCCGGCTCACCATCATGAAGGGCCTGTACAAGGGCTACGCCGGCGATTCCGAAGAGGGCCTGCAGCTCCTCGCCCGGGGCCTCGAGCTGGTGGACCCGGAGCGGGACGACAAGCTCGTCTTCCACACGCTCCACAACATCCTCCTGCTCCGCGTGGAGCTCGGGGATTTCGAGGAGGCCGGCCGCCAGCTCGCGGGGATGCGCCCGCTCTACGCCACCGAGGCGACCTGGCTCGACCTCGTGAAGCTCCGCCGGATCGAGGGGCAGATCGCCGCCGGTCTGGGCCGCTTCGAGGAGGCGGAGGCCCTCTTCCTCTCCACCCGCGAGGAGCTCGACCAGGCCGGCTTCGGCTACGAGGCCTCGCTCGTTTCGCTGAACCTGGCCGAGGTCCGGCTCCTCCAGGGCAAGACCGCCCAGGTCCGGGCGCTGGTGGCCCAGCTGGTCATGGCGTTCCGCGCCCTGGGCGTGGGGCGCGAGGCCATGGTCGCCGTGGTCCTGCTGCGCGACGCCGTGGAGCAGGATCAGATCACCCTGGAGGTCCTCCGCCAGGTGGCGGGAGCCCTCTGGCGCCTGCCGAGCCAGCCGGCCTCGCGAGGGGCGGGCCTGGAAGAGATCTAGCAGCCCCCCCACAGATTCTCCCCTTTGACAGGGCGCCCTCTTCCGGGGCGCCCTCTTTGTTTCTCCCGCCGGCCCACGCTTTGCAGTGGGTTCAGGCGAGGAGGACTCTCGATGAACGACAGGGACAGCTTCGACCGCGGCCGGACGATGACGATGGAGGCGGAGGCTCCGCCGTCCGCCTCGCGGATCGTTCCCCTTTCCGATCTCCACGCCCACAAGATCGCGAGCGGCGATCCCGACGTCCGCGGCTGGTCCGTGGTCGCCGCCGACGGCCGGACGATCGGCCGGGTGGACGGCCTGCTGGTGGACACCGCCGAGATGCACGCGCGCTACCTGGACGTGATCCTGGACCCGGGGCCCATGGCCGCGAGCGCGGAGGCGCCTCCGTCGCCGCCCGAGACCGTCACCGCCGACGCCCCGGTCACGGTGGGCACCGGGATCGTCGGCACCCCGGGGCTCCCCACCTACGGCACGGTCTCGGCGGCAGGGGCCATGGCCGGGGTGCCGCCGCTCGCGAGCGAGCCCCTGGTGGGCGAGCCCGTGGCCGCGGAGGAGGTCCGCGAGCGGCACGTCCTGATCCCTGTCGGCTTCGCCCGGCTGGGCGGGAGCGAGAGCCAGATCTTCGTCGAGGGCCTGAGGAGCGAAGCGGCGGCGCACCTTCCCACCTATGACGGCGGGGAGGTCCTCCGCGAGGCGGAGCCGGCGCTGCGCGCGCGGTTCGACGGCAGCGCCTACGAGGAAAACCGCTTCTACGGCGTGCGCGGGGGGCGGCCATGAGCGGCCGCATCGTTCTGCTCTCCCGCCTGAGCGACGCCCGGCTGCCCGAGAGCGAGCCCGATCCCCGCGGCTGGGAGGTCTACGGGAGCGACGGCGTCAAGGCCGGAGAGGTCGACGATCTCCTGGTGGACGCCAACTCCCACGCCGTGCGCTATCTGGACGTGGACCTCGACCGGCGCGGAGCGGGAGCCCCGGAAGAGAGCCCGTCCGGCCTCGGCCCCATCACCGAGCACCTGGTCCGCGAGACCCTCTCGGATACGGAAAACGAGATGACCGGCGGCCCGTCCCGGTTCCCCCGGAGCCGCCACGTGCTCGTCCCGGTCGAGCTCGCCCGGATCGAGGACGGGCGGCGGATCTCGCTCGTGGACCTGCGCTCCGGGGATATGGACCTGCTGCCGGAGTACGGAGGGGACGAGATCGACGAAGAGGGGAACCACGCGCTCCGGCTCCGGTACGGGCTGGAGCAGGAGGCGCGCATCAGGTAGATTTCGGCCTGATGACAACCACCTCCCTGTCCGTCTCCCCGGCCGACGTGCGGGCGGCCCGCGAGCGCATCCGCCCGTATGTCCACCGCACCCCGGTCCTCACCTCGCACCTGATCGACGAGCGGGTGGGCGCCCGCGTCTTCTTCAAGCCCGAGATCTTCCAGCGCGTCGGCGCCTTCAAGGCCCGGGGCGCCTTCTCGCGCTTGACGCTCCTCAGCTCCGAAGAGCGCACCCGCGGGGTCGTGGCCTTCTCCTCGGGCAACCACGCCCAGGCCGTGGCGCTCGCCTCCCGAGAGCTCGGGATCACCGCCACGATCGTGATGCCGAACGACGCCCCGGGCTCCAAGATCGCGGCCACCCGGGGCTACGGCGCCCGGGTCATCCTCTACGACCGGGTGGGAGGGGAGAGCCGGGAGGAGATCGCGCGGCGGATCGTGGAAGAGCAGGGGGCGGTCCTCGTCCCCCCGTTCGACGACGACGCCATCATCGCCGGCCAGGGCACGCTGGCGCTGGAGCTTCTGGAGGACGTGCCGGACCTGGAGGTGATCCTCACCCCCTGCGGCGGCGGCGGTCTCCTCTCGGGCGTCTCGATCGCCGCCCGGGGGGTGAACCCGGATCTTCGCCTCTGGGGTGTCGAGCCCGAGGCGGGCAACGACATGCAGCAATCCCTGGACAAGGGCGAGCCCGTCACCATTCCGCTTCCGATGACGATCGCCGACGCCCTCCAGACCACCCGCCCGGCCGAGCGGACCTTTGCGATCGTCCAGGCGCTCACCGAGGGCATCCTCACCGTCACCGACGAAGAGCTGCGCCGCGCCATGGCCCTCCTGGCCGCCCGCCTGAAGATCGTCGTCGAGCCCGGAGGCGCCGCCGCCTTCGCAGCCCTCCTCCACGGCAAGGTCCCCGGAGCGGAAGGCCGCCGCATCGGCGTGGTGCTTTCCGGGGGGAACGTGGACCCCGAGCGGTTCGGGGCGTTGATTTCGGGGGTAGACGTGTAGAGCCCGCTGGCGGCTCCTTCGCTGTTCGGCTATGCTCTGCGTCCGATGTCCGACCTGGAAGTACCGCCTGGCGAGGAACCGGCCGAGGAGGCCGGGTCCGGTGCGCTCCGCTCGTTCCTGGGGCTCTTTGTCGTTCCGCTCCTGGTGGTGATCCTCTGCGTGGCCGTTTTCGTCGGCTTCGGGTGGATCGCGTACGACCGGCAGACCACCTCCGACTACGTCAACGACCTCCAGTCGTTCTGGAAGCCGCGGCGGGTCCAGGCCGCCTATGAGCTGTCGAAGATCCTGGTCTCCGATCCCAAGGCTCTGGAGAAGGAGCCCGGGGCCAAGGTCGAGGTGCGGCGGCTGTTCCAGGAGACGGACGAGCCCGAGATGCGCCAGTACCTGGCCCTGGTGCTCGGGCGGACCAAGGACCGGGAGGCGGTGCCTCTCCTGA
Organism: Thermoanaerobaculia bacterium; assembly: GCA_035278895.1. GTDB lineage: Bacteria > Acidobacteriota > Thermoanaerobaculia > Multivoradales > UBA5704 > DATARR01. The sequence continues at coordinate 6,079 of DATEIO010000022.1, forward strand.
CCGCGGCGCTCGACGATCCGGACGACAAGACGCGCATCTACGCCCTCTGGTCGCTGGGAGTGCTGGGAGATCCCAAGGCCCGGGCCTCGCTCGAAGCGGCGCTCGCGGACCCGGACCCCGGTCTGCGCAAGACCGCGGCGTTTGCCCTGGGCGAGCTGGGCGACCGGGCCGCCGTACCCCGCCTCGAGGCGGCGTTGGACGACGGAGTGGCGGACGTGCGCTGGAACGCCGCGCTCTCGCTCGCGCGGCTGGGGAGCCGGTCGGGCGTGCCCGTCCTGGAGACGATGGCCGACCGGCGCTTGCTGGCCCAGGTGCCGGACATCACCCGCGAGCAGCAGGAAGACGCGATCATGAGCGCCGTGCAGGCGCTCGCCGTGGTAGGTGGGCCGGAGCACGCGGCGCTCTTCGACCGCCTTGCCGAAGAGGATCCGAGCCTCAGGGTGAGGCAGGCGGCGATCGAGGCGAAGAAGGGGCTCGCCGCACGCCGCAGCGGGGCTTGACACCCCGTCGCGGTTTGGTTACAAAGCTCTGACCTTAAGAGGAACAGATGTCGTAGCACGAGATAGCTCACGAAAGGGGCCACATGGCTGACGAACCCGTAGGCAGCCCTACGCCCGAACCGACCGGTCCGGCGGAGTCGCATCCTCCAAAGATGGCGACGGAAGGAGCCCGTGCAGAGGCGGGGGCTGCCCGCACCAGCATTGCCCATGGGCCGGAGACTCCGGCCGCCACCGCAGACACCTTCAAGACAACCCCCTCCCCCAATCCAACTCCAGAAAGCCCGGCCGTCGCCGGCGGGACGAACGCGCCCCAGGTGACCCAGCCCGGTCCGGCCGCGGCCCCCGCAGCCGGAGTCAAAGCCCCGCCCAAGCCAGCTCCCGCTGCGGCTGCGAGCGCTGCCGCCGCCACCGGAGCGGCTGCGGCCACGGGCACGGAGAAGGCGCCCGCCCCGGCGGCGAAGCCCGCTGCCGCCAAGGCCGCTCCGGCCGGAGGGGAAGGCGTGACCCGGCGCGGCTTCTTCTCCTGGGCCGCGGTCGCGTGGGTGGGGTTCACGGTGGCGATCGGCGGGTGCGTGACGGCCATGGGCCGGTTCATGTTCCCCAACGTCCTCTTCGAGCCGCCCACGAGCTTCAAGGCCGGGCACCCCGAGGACTTCGGGCCGGGCATCGTGGACACGCGCTTCGTGGACAAGTACGGGGTCTGGATCGTCAACGACCAGGGCCGCATCTATGCCCTGATCGCGATCTGCACCCACCTCGGCTGCCCGCCCGCGTGGCTGGACACCCAGAACAAGTTCAAGTGCCCGTGCCACGGTAGCGGCTATTACAAGAGCGGCATCAACTTCGAGGGGCCGACCCCTCGCCCGCTCGAGCGGGCCCGCATCTTCCTGAGCCCGGACGACGGCCAGATCGTGGTCGACAAGTCCCAGAAGTACCAGTATGAGCTGGGTCAATGGGAAGACCCGAACTCCTTTATCCCCGCCTGACCGACGGAAAGAGGATCCATGATCGGCAACATGAGCAAGAGCATCACCAAGACGCAGGTCTGGAAGTCCATCTTCCGGGTGGGCATTCCCACGGACAACCGGAAGCGGGCCCTCGCCATGCTGGGCAACGTGGTGCTCCACCTGCACCCGATCAAGGTGAAGAAATCCGGCATCCGGATGAGCTACACCTGGTGCATGGGGGGCACGGCGTTCTTTCTGTTCCTGGTCGAAACGATCACCGGCCTGCTGTTGATGTTCTACTACCGGCCCACCGTCGAATACGCCTTCGTCGACATCGTCGACCTGCGCGAGGCCGCGGCCTTCGGCATCATGCGCGAGCTCCACCGCTGGGGGGCCCACGCCATGGTCATTGCGGTCTGGCTCCACATGTTCCGAGTGTTCATGACCGGCTCCTACAAGCCGCCCAGAGAGTTCAACTGGAACGTCGGCGTGATCCTGCTGGTGCTGACGCTCCTCCTCTCGTTCACCGGTTACCTGCTGCCGTGGGACCAGCTTGCGATCTGGGCCATTACGGTCGGCTCGAACATGGCCCGGGCGACACCTTTGTTAGGCAACGAGGGACCGGGTGCCGCCTTCCTGACCCTGGGAGGGCAAAAGCTGATTCACGTCGGCTCCGACGCGCGTTTCGCCCTGATCGGCGGGCGCACGATCGGAGGCGCCACGCTGATCCGTTTCTACGTGCTCCACTGCGTGGGAATCCCGCTCGTCGCGGCGTTCCTGATGGCGGTCCACTTCTGGCGCGTCCGCAAGGACGGCGGCATCTCGGGCCCGATGTAGGCGGAGGACGCCATGGAATTCATCAAGAACACGGTCAACGTCCTCGCCTACCCCTACTGGTCGTTCACGCTGTCGCTCGTCGCCTTCTACTTGATGCTCAAGTCGAGGGCGCTGTGGACGAAGAAGGGCGGGTTCGTCCTCCTCGCGGTGGGCGTCCTCTTCTTCATCCTGTCGATGTTCGACCCGAACTTCCGCCTGATCGTCACCAAGCCGGACAACGTGCCGATCGTGATGATGGTGTTCCTGGTCGGCTTCTTCGTCTGGTTCGCGATGAGCAAGGCGGAGGAAAACGACGACCGGCTGAGCCGCGGCGAGCCGCTCTTCGAAAAGACCGAGGTCGAGGACCGCATCTTCACCTGGCCCGACCTCGTGTTTTCCGAGTTCATCTGCATGGTGGTGCTGACGGTCGGCATGGTCGTCTGGTCGATCGTCCTGAAAGCCCCCCTGGAAGAGCCGGCGAACCCGGCGCTCGCGCCCAACCCGTCGAAGGCGCCGTGGTACTTCCTGGGCCTCCAGGAGATGCTCGTCTACTTCGACCCCTGGCTCGCCGGCGTGGTGCTGCCCGGCCTCATCATCGTGGGGCTGATGGCGATCCCCTACATCGACACGAACCCGAAGGGGAACGGCTACTACACGTTCCGCGAGCGCAAGGTGGAGATCATCCTCTTCCTCTTCGGCTGGCTCATCCTGTGGAGCCAGATGATCGTCATCGGCACCTTCCTGCGCGGTCCCAACTGGAACTTCTTCGGCCCCTACGAGTTCTGGGACCCGAACAAGGTCGAGGCGCTCGTCAACGTCGATCTCTCGGAGTACTTCTGGATCAAGCTCCTGGGAACGGGCCTGCCTGGCAACTGGTTCGTCCGCGAGCTGCCCGGCATCCTGCTCATCGGGTTCTACTTCTTCGTGCTGCCGGTGCTCTTGCGCCGCACGCGCTGGTTCCAGAAGTATTACGAAAAGATGGGGCCCGCGCGGTACTACGTCGGGATCACGCTCTTCCTCGTGATGATGCTGATGCCGATCAAGATGTACCTGCGGTGGCTGTTCAACCTCAAGTATTTCATTCACATTCAGGAGTACTTCTTCAACATCTAGATCCGCCGCGTCCCTCGTCGCGAGGGGGAGGACAGGAAAGTTGACTCCACCGATCACACCGCCCGAAAAGCGACCCGACCGCCATTACGACTTCGGCCGGATGAACATGTGGTTCGCCGTGAGCTCGCTGGGGCTTCTGGCGGTGACGCTCTGGATGGCTTTCGCCGACTACGCGCAGCCGTGGAAGCGGCTGCAGGCGGAGTTCCGGAGCCTCGAGCGGCAGAAGCTCATCCGGGAAGCCGAGACCGAGCGTCAGAAGCTCAACAGCAATGAGATCGCCCAGCTCAAGAAGGAGATCGAGGCCGAGGAAGCGAAGCTCGCCTCCCACCGCAGCGAGATCGGGAAGCTCGAAGACCAGATCGCCGAGCTGAATGCCGAGATCTACTCCGCCGACTCCGCCTGGCGGGCCGCCAAGGCCAAGGTGGACGCCTTCCGCTTCGAGTACGACACCGCGCTCCAGCACGGTGGGGAGGACGGGGCCGCGGACAAGCGCAAGGGGCTGGACGAGTGGCGTACGAACCTGGCGAACGAGAAGAAGCGCGTCGAAGAGGCGACCGCGAAGCGCGACGCCGCCCGGGCCCAGCTTGCCGAACGGCGGGCGTCGGTGACCGCGGTCGAGGAGAAGCTCAAGGCCCTGAACGAGGGCGTCGACAACCTGGAGACGCGGATCGCGAGCCTGAACAAGGACGTCGACTACTTCGTCCTGAACGCTCCGCTGATGGACTTCATCCAGCCGAGCCTCAAGGTCGAGCAGGTGATCCTGCCCGGGCTCTACCACAACATCAACTTCACCAACATCGACCGGGTCGACCGCTGCATGACCTGCCACGTGGCGGC
>DATEIO010000023.1:0-7416 GCA_035278895.1 Thermoanaerobaculia bacterium
CCTTGGTGTCCTTTGGGTCCTTTCTTCCGCCCCCCTTTGAACCTCCCCCCTCCCCCGGGGGACTCACCCTCCAGAAGATCGCCGCCGCGCGGCGTGTCCAAGGAGGAGATGCCATGCCCTCTCGCCCCATCCTTCCGATGCTCCTGGTCGGTTTCCTGCTCGCGGTGTCCGCGTCAGGTCAGCATGATCACATGATGATGAACGGCAAGGTCGATTACGACCCCGACCCGGGCGGTGGGGACCCCAATCCGCCGGAGGGGTGCCAGGGGGTGCAGGCCAAGGTCACGATCAGCAGCAACGGCACGACCTTCTCGCCCTCCACGATCACTATCGACGCGGGGCAGCCGGTGTGCTGGACCTGGTCGGGAACCGGCTCGACCCACAACGTCAAGGGCGACGACGGATCGTTCACGAGCGGCCCTCCGGCGGACCGCGGCAATTTCCAGCGGACGTTCGACACACCGGGCACCTACACCTACCACTGCCAGGTCCACGGCAGCCCCACGGGCGGCATGCGGGGCACCGTGGTCGTGCGCAACACGGGGGGCAGCACCGGCGGCCCGGGGAAGATCGAGATCGCCTCCTCCGCCTATACCGTCAATGAAGGGGCTGGAACCCTGTCAGTGACCGTGGAGCGCGTGGACGGCAGCGACGGCGTGGCATCGGTCAAGTTCGCGACGGCCGCCGGGACGGCCAAGGGGGGTAAGGACTTCAATCCCCGGACCGGCACCCTCCGCTGGACGAGCGGCGATCAGGCCCCGAAGACGATCGAGGTGCCGATCAAGAACGACACGGCCCGCGAGCAGGACGAGAGCTTCTCCGTGAAGCTCAGCAAGGCCACGGGGGCTTCCATGGGGACCAGCAGCGCCACGGTGACCATCCACGACGACGACGGCGCGGGCTGCGCCGCGTCGGTCGCCGCGCCTTCAAGCCTGCGGGCTCTCGGGCAGTCGGACAGCGAGATCCGCCTGACCTGGGCGGACGAGTCGGCCGGGGCCAATGGATTCCGCATCGAGCGGCGCCCCGAGGGCGGCACGTTCCAGGAGATCGCCTCGGTTCCGGCGGGGGTCACCCGCTTCACCGACTCCGGCCTGCCCGGCGGCACCGTGTTCCACTACCGGGTGCAGGCCGAAGGGTTCGACGGTGCGTCGGCCTTCTCCGCGATCGCGGCCGCGGCCACGGACGGCCCGGCAGCGCCCTGTGACGAGGCCCGGAGAGCGCTCTGCCTGCACGGCGGACGGTTCGAGGCCACGGTGGAAGGGGCCCCGGCCGGGGAAGAGCTGCCGCTCCTCGTGAAGGTGTGGAACGGCTGCGCCGAAAACGGCCACTTCTGGCTCGACTTCGCGGCGGTCACCGACGCCGAAGTCACGGTCAAGGTGCGCGACACCCGGACCGGCCGCACCTGGGTCTATTTCAACCCGGCCGGCCAGACGCCGATGTCCGTGCGGGACGTGGACGCGTTCGCGACCTGCCGGTAGTCAGTCGAGCCCGGCCAGGGCTTCGAGAAGCTCTTTTGCGGACTGGAAGCGGTCTTCGGGGCGCTTTTCGAGCAGCCGGTTGAGCAGCGCCAGCCAATTCTCCGGGATGTCGGACCGGTGCTTGCGGATATCCGGGGGGCCCTGCTGGAGATGTTGCAGCACCAGCAGGGTCGCCTGGGCCGAATCGAAGGGCTCACGGCCGGCGATCAGGGTGTAGGCGAGAACCCCCAGAGAGTACAGGTCGGACCGGCCATCCAGCTCCTGCCCCTGGATCTGCTCTGGGGACATGTACATCGGCGTGCCCATGACGAAGCCGACCTGGGTCAGCCGCGTTCCGAGCCCGGACATGGAGGCGATCCCGAAGTCGAGGATCTTGACGCGGTTCGCGGCCACGAAGACGTTGGCCGGTTTCAGGTCGCGGTGGACGACCCCCTGGCTGTGGGCCTCGTGGAGCCCGGCCGCGATCTCCGCGAGGATCGACCGGATGCGCGGGAACGGCAGCGGCGACTCGAACGCGAGAACCTCCTCCAGGCTGCTCCCCTCGATGTACTCCATGGTGACGAAGAGGCCGCCGGGGAACCGGCCCAGGTCGTAGACCCGGACCACGTTGGGGTGGCTGATCCGGCGGCAGATCTGGACCTCGCGCAGAAGCCGCTCCTCGTCCCCGAAGCCGCCTTCGGCCCGGGTGAGCATGGTCTTGACCGCCACGATCTCGCCGAGCTCTTGGTCGCGGGCCTTGTAGACGCGCCCCATCCCTCCCCGGCCGATCTCGGAGAGGAGCTCGTAGCGGCCGGCGAGCTGACCTCCCACCACCGGAGCGGTGAGCGCGGCATTCGGAGCTTTCGGGAGCGCCGGTACGGCCAGGGTCGCGGGCCGGAGCGTCTCGAGCCGCGTCTTGGCGTCGCGGTGGGCGGGATCGCGCTTCACGACCCGTTCATAGCTGGCCTGCGCGGCCTCGGACCGGCCCAGGGCTTCCAAGGCCCGCGCCCGCCAGTAGTCGTGCTCGAGGCCCAGAGGGGGCGTGCCGCCGGCCGGGATGGCCCCTGTCGGGATGCGCTCCAGGCGCGCCAGGGCGTCTCCATGGAACTTCTCCGCGATGAGCAGCGGAGCGAGCAGAATCGCAGCCTCCGCGTAGTCTGCCTCGGTCGGCTGGATCTGGATCAGGACGGACGCGGCGCGGGCGGAGTCGCCCGCCGCGAGGTATTTGCGTGCCGCCTCGACGGCCTGGCCCTTCCGCACGTGGATGGAGGCGGCCTGGGCCACGTCGCCGGCCCGGGCGTAGACCTCCGCGGCCCGTTGCGGCTGGCCGGCGGCCTCGAAGCAGCGCCCCGCGTCGCGCAGCCGGCCGGCTTTTTCGTAGGCGCTGGCCGCGAGCAGGGGCTCGCCGGCCGCTTCCCAGCGGTAGGCCGCGCGCCCCCACTCCTGCCCCGCCTCGTATGCCTGGGCGGCTTCGCGGGCCAGGCCGCGCTGGGCGAACAGGTCGCCGGCCTCGACCGGGCGTCCGGTCCGCAGGTAGATCTCCGCCTGGAGCCGCTCCCGGTTGGAGGACCGGGACGCGATGCGGACCGCCTCCTCGAACCGGCCGAGGTCGAGCTGGCAGCGGACCGCCTCGGTGTGGAGCCCGCTCCGCTCGTAGAGGTCGGCAATGCGGGGGCTCGGCCGCATCGAGCCCAGGAGCTTCGAAACCGACTCGCTGCGGCCCAGCCGGATCAGGAGGTCGGCCTGGAGCAGCTTGAGCTCCTCGACCGAGCTGCCGGCGGCCCCTCCGCCACTTTCCAGCTTGCGGACGCCCTCTTCGAGCACGTTCAAGGCCTCGCGGATCTTGCCCGCCTCTTCGTAGCAGCGGGCAGCCTTGGGCCAGGCTCCGGCCTGCTTGAAGAACTGGGCGGCGCGCTCGTGCTGGCGCAGGCCGAGCGCCAGATCTCCGGCCCGGTGGAAGGCCTTCTTCTTTTCGAAGAGCGGGATCGCCTCCTCGTGGTGCCCCTGCCGGGTGAGGAGCTCGGCGGACTGGAGCACGCCCAGGCCTTTTTCGGGGATCCGCCCGAACGCGGACATCAGGGAGTATTCGACCAGCTTGTCCTCGAGACCCAGCTCGGCGGCGAGTTGCGCCGCCCGGCGCCAGTCTTTGGCGCGCGCGTAGGCCTTGAGCGCCCGCTCAGGGTCGCCCTCTCGCAAGGCGTCCTCGGCCGCACGGAGTGGATCGCGCGAAAGCAATGCCCCCATCATAGGGGAAACAGGCTAGACGCGCGACCTTACGAGGGGCATTACAAACAGGGGGGCGGACAAAAAAAGGGACGCCCCACCCAGGGCGTCCCTCCCAACACCCGAACGGGTGCCTTAGTGGTTGCAGCGGCCGTTGTGGCGATGACCGCGGCCCCGCGCCTTGTTCCCACGGCGGGCGTAGTCATCGGAGTAGTAGCCCCGGCCGCGACCGTCCCGGTAATACCGGTCGTCGGAGCGGCGTCCGTCGTAGCGCCCGTAGCCCCGGTCGTAGTAGCGGTCACGCTCCGCGTCTTCCCGAGCGCTCTTCTCCTGCTTGTAGTCGCTGTACGCGCCAGCCGCGGCACCGACCGCGCCGCCGACGGCCGCGCCCTTCAGGATCTCCTTGCCCTGGGTCCTGCCCCGGACGCCCTGGACGACCGCTCCGGCCACGGCGCCGATGACGGCACCCTTCACGAGGCGGTCCGAGCCGTTGGTGTCTCTGCGGTCGCGGGCCTCGGCCGACACTGCACCGAAGAACAGGAACGCCATCAGGCACAGTGCGACGAAGACTCGCTGTTTCGTCAGGTTGAACATCTCTCGTCTCCTTTCAATAAGTCGTCGCCGACGACTTTCCTTGTCCTTCGCGGCGCTTCCGGCACCGCTCGCCCTCTGTATAGATCAAAAGCTATGCCAGGGGTGGGTAAATTCCTGGAAGTCTTTTCCTTGCAGAGAGATGAGAGAGGAGCGGGCTTTCCGAGGGACTGCCGGATCGCCCGGAGACGTCCTCGCCCGAGGACGAGGGGGTCTCCTACCGAAGAACCAACGGCCGGGCGAGGACGATTCCCCTGCGCTTTTCCTGGAGCCTGACCGTCACCGCCCCTCCCCCTTCAGGGAGGGCGTCGCGGTCCAGGGTGAGGACGTAGTAGCCGGAGGTGGCGCGGGCGACGTAGTCGGTCGCCAGATGGGGATAGAGGTACGTCTTGGTATAGGTGCCGCCGGTCGCCTCGGCGACGGCTCCAAGGCCGACCTCCAGAGAGTGATACTCGGCGTCCGTGATGTCCAGGACGAAGACGGTCGCGCGGGCGGCCCGGAGAGCGCGGACCGCCGGGTAGAAGGCGGGGATCATCTGGACCCCGCCTCCTCCAAAGCGGCCGAGGCCCCAGCCGATGTAGACGATGATCTTCTCGCCCTGGAAGGGCTTCAAGGCGTTCGCCAGGACCTCCAGGCCCCGTTCCGCCGAGGCCGCGTTCCGGGCGTCCTCGAAATTGAAGCTCGCGGAGAGGGAATCGGGCTCCCCTGCGGTCCGGATCACCATTTCGTTGTCGAAGAGGATCGCCTTGTCGAGCGCCCGGTGCACGGCCTCGCGGTCGCGGGTCAGGTCCTGCCGGAGCTTCAGATGGGAGTCGAAGGAGACGACCGCGACCCGGTCGTCCACGGGGAACCTCTTCAAGAGGCTCAGGGTCTCCTCCCGCAGCTCGAGCTGGCCGTGGATCCGGCTCGGGTGCATGCCCGCCTGGACGAAGAAGACGATGGTGCGCCCCGGAGGCGCGGTCTCGACCGTCACCGCCTCCAGCTCCGGCCCGGGCTCTGCGGGCGGAGCCGAAGGGGCCTCTCCGGCGTCCACCCAATCGACCGAGGCGACGGGCACGTCCGCCTTCCCCACCCGGACCGCGAAGTCCTCCCGCCCGAGCCCCAGGACCGGGTTCCCCACGTTGTCGACCACCCGCACGACCAGGGGGTGGATGGTGACGGTGATCTCTTCGCCGAAGACGTCTTCGGGCGGCGGGTCCTGGCGGGCGAGGGGGTTCGGATCGGCCGGGAGCGGAAAACCGGCGAGGAGGGCAACGGCGAGGAGCGCGTTCCAACGGCGCATGGCTCTTTTGCAGGATAGCACGGCTCCGGTGAGGGGATCGGGCCGCCACCGGCGTTGTTCCCCATGTCGCACGTAGTTTCGGCGCCGTCATCACCTACCGGCAGGGGCTGCACCATCGCCCCTGCCGATTTTTGTTTTCAGGCCACGTGGAAGAACGCCCGCAGGAGGGTCAGGACCTCCACGAAGTTGGCGCGGCGGAACTCCCGGCGGTAGCCTTCCTCGATGTCGTGGCTGACCTTCTTCCTCTCCTTGGGATCGAGGTCGGCGAAGGTGCGGCCCTTCAAGGCGTCGTCCAGCGCCTTCTGGGCGATGCCGCTCCGGCCGGACCACCAGGCGAGCAGGCGCCCGGCCTCGTCGTAGAACGCGTAGACGGGGATGCGCTGCGCTGCTTCCTTCTTCCAGAGGAAGTAGCGCATCACGTCCGGATGGGAGTCCCGGGCGAAGACCCGGAAGTCCCAGCCGGGAAGCTCGTCGGCAACGCGCGCCCAGGTGGGAAGGGTGTGATAGACGTCCGGACACCAGTCCTCGCCGATGGCGAGCACCCGGAGCGGCGGGAGTTGCTTCAACAGGGTGAGCTCGTCGCGGTGATAAGCGGGGTCGTCATAGACCTCGTCGAAGACGTCGGTGTTCCGGGTAATGCCGTCCCGGTACTCTTCATAGGACAGGCCGCGGCTCCAGACTTCATCGGATAGAGGATTCATTCTTCCAGCATACTTTAGACTGCACCATAAAGGACCAGCCACCGTGACTTCCGATCCCTACTCCCGCTTCGAATACCGGCGCCTCATCGCCTGGTCCCAACGGATCGAGCGCGAGGCCCCACTCCTCGAGAAGATCCTCTCTTCGGGACCCTCCCGCCGCGTGCTCGACCTGGGTTGCGGTTCCGGAGAGCACTCCCGCTGGCTCGCCGCCCACGATTTCGACGTGGTGGGAGTGGATGCCTCCGAATCAATGCTCGACGCGGCTCGGGATACGCCCGTCCCCGAAAACCTCCGCTTCGTGCTGGGGGACTTCCGGAACCTCCCCGAGACCGTGGACGGCGCCTTCGGCGGCGCGATCTGCCTGGGCAACGTCCTCCCCCATCTCCGAGCCGAAGAGGATCTCGTCCGCCTGACCGCCGGACTCCGCTCCCGCCTCCTCCCCGGGGCGCCCTTCCTCCTCCAGATCCTGAACTACGACCGGATCTTCGCCAAGAAGGAGCGGACCCTCCCCGTCAACTTCCGGCCCGATCCGGAGGGCGAGATCGTCTTCCTCCGCCTGATGGAGCCGCGGGAGGACGGCACGGTCCTCTTCTTCCCCACGACCCTCCTTCTCCGCCCCGGCCACCAGCCGCCCCTCGAAGTGAAGCACGCCCGCGAGGTGGAGCTTCGGGGCTGGAAGCGGCGGGAGGTGGAGACGATTCTCGAACGGGAAGGATTCCGCGACTTCACCGCCTGGGGCGGATTCGACGAGAGCCCGTGGGAGGAGACGGAGTCGCGGGACCTGATCCTGCTGGCGCGGTAGGCCGGCGCGCAGGCGAAGCGCGCCGGCCGGGAAAAGCCCCTTACGGCAAGCCGTTCCAATCGCCTGCGATGGGCATGTCGCCGTTCACTCCGAGGCTGAACGCGAGGTCGGCGAAGCCGTTCGTGTTCGAGTTGCGCAGGTAGAACGTGCCGCTCCGGTAGATGCCGATCGTATCGACCCCGTCGCCATTCCAGTCGCCGGTGACCGGCTTGTCCCCGGGCAGGCCGTAGGTCAGCACGATCTCGGCGAAGCCCGTGCTATTCGAGTTCTTGAGGTACAGGGCTCCGTTCGACGGACGGAACACGCCGGCCGTCGTGACACCGTCGCCGTTCCAGTCTCCCGCGATGCCCACGTCCCCGG
>DATEIO010000024.1:0-16708 GCA_035278895.1 Thermoanaerobaculia bacterium
CCGCGTCAACGAGGGTCACGAGAGCGTCTTCGAGGAGATCTGGAGGAAGCGGGACACCTATCTCGACCAGGTGCCGGGCTTCAAGAGGTTCAACCTCCTCCGGGGGGAGACGAAAGACGGCATCACCCTCTTCGTCTCCCACTCCGCCTGGGAATCCCGCGACGCCTTCATCGCCTGGACCGAATCCGAAGCCTTCCGCAAGGCCCACGGAGACGCCCGCTCGCCCCAGGGCACGCTCGCGGGGCATCCGGTGTTCGAAGGGTACGAGGTAGTGCTGTAGGCCCAGAGAAGGACGAACACGGACCCACCACGGACGAACCACGGACTTCGAGATCAAGCTGGAGCGGTAGAAAGGAGGCTTCGACGTGCCGGAAGCGCGGATCGCCGTGGTGACAGGAGGCAATCGGGGGATCGGGTTCGAGGTGTGCCGGCAGCTTGCGGGGAAGGGGCTTCGCGTGATCCTCACGGCGCGCGACGGGGAGAAGGCGCGCCGGGCGGCGGGGGAGATTCCGGGGGCGGTCCCGTTCGCTCTGGACGTCACGGACGCGGCGGGGCCCGGGAAGCTTTCCGCCTTCCTCGAAGAGACCGGAGGCGTGGACGTGCTCGTCAACAACGCGGGCGTGTTCCTCGACCGGGATCATGGCGGGGAGGACGTCCCCCTGGAGATCGTCCAGGCGACGCTCGCGACCAACGTGATCGGCCCGTGGCAGCTCTCCCAGGCGGTGATCCCGTTCATGAGGAAGCGCGGGTACGGCCGCATCGTCAACGTGTCGAGCGGCCTGGGGGCGATGTCGGAGATGGCCGGGGGCTATCCCGCGTACCGGGTTTCGAAGCTCGCGGTCAACGGGCTCACCCGCATCCTCGCGGATGAGCTGCGGGGGACGAACATCCTCGTCAATACGGTCTGCCCCGGGTGGGTGCAGACGGCCATGGGCGGGCCCAACGCCCCGGTACCCGTCGAGAAGGGGGCGGACACGATCGTGTGGCTCGCCACCCTTCCCGACGGAGGCCCCTCCGGGCACTTCTTCCGCGAGCGCCGGCAGATCCCCTGGTAATCCCCCTCAGAATACGACCGTCCAGCCCTGGGCCGACGCCTGCTGCTTGGTGTAGGCCACGCCGTGCACCTTGAGCCCTTCCGGATCGAGGAGCGAGAGGGTCCCGCCCTGGTTCGAGAGCTGGACGTTCAACCCGCTGAGCGGGATGCGGACCGTGTCTCCGGGGGCCAGGGTCGCGCCGTCGAGCGTGGCCCGGTGGCCGTGGTTGTCCTCGAGCTGCCAGCCGGCCAGGGCCACCGGCTCGGGCCGCGCGTTGAGCAGGGTGACCGTCTCCAGGCCGACGTCGTTGCCGGCCGGGTTGACGAGCGCGGCGACGATGTTGACGCCCGCCGCGGCGGGAGGCTGGACGATCACGGTGTCGTCGACCACGACCGGTCCGAACTTGGGTGAGCCGGGGACGGGATGGCCCGCGTTGTCCGTCTGGGCGTGCTGGGACTGGAAGGCGAGGAAGAAGGCGAGCCATTTCCCTTCGTCGGGGAAGTGGATGAAGAGGGCGCCGTCCTGCCAGATCCCGTTGTCGCCCTTGTGGGGCGGCGGGCTCCCCTGGTTCATGTGGATGTCGTGGATGCCGTTGCCGGGCGAGAACCCGAAGTACTCGTCCGGCTTGTTGTTCTCCGGCCCCCACTTGCTGCCGAAGGCGTAGACGTCGGCGTTGCGCTCGATCGCCCGCCGCACGTAGATCTCGAAGATCTCGTTCAGGTCGTTCTCCAACCCCGGCGCGTCGAAGGGGAGGGCCTTCATGTCCTGCGGGGAGAAGAGGTTGCTCCGCTGGAAGTCGAGGGCCAGGCCGCCCGGGGCGCTCGCGATGGGGGTGAACCCCTCGGCCACGGTCTTGATCTTGTCGATCTGCGGATGGCGGAAGTCGGGATTGAGCAGGAAGAGCAGCTCGGACGGGCTCTGGTCCGAAACCACGTTGACCGCGATCCGGTGATCCACTCCTGCGGCCCGGATGTGGATCTGGTAGTGGGGCTTCTTGCCGGGCTTGCCTTGCAACTTGCCTGCGAGAGCCTTGCCCCGGAGGACTCCATAGCGCTGAATGGGCATGGGTTTCCTTCCTTTCTGAGGGTCTCCTTTCTTTAGGCTTTGCGCGGGAGAAAACGTTACAGCCATGCCGGGCAAGACTTTTGCAATCTGAATTGATCCCGCGGCCTCGGAACTCAAGGCGGCGATGGCTTTATGCGTTTGCGCCGACCGAAACCCCAGAAGCTCTGGCACGTTCTCCGGGATACCTACACCAACTGGAGCAAGCACGGGGCGACCACGCACAGCGCGGCGATCGCCTTTCTTTCGATCTCGTCGCTGGCGCCGATCCTGGTGCTCGCCGTGGCCATTGCCGGGTGGGCGTTTGGCGCCGAGGCGGCCCGCGGCGAGATCGAGCGCTATCTCACCCGTTTCATCGGTCCGGAAAGCGCCTCGGCGGTGCAGGACGTCGTGGCCGCCGCGAGCGCCCGGAAGGACGCCGGGCGGCTCGCCGCGATCCTGGGCATCGTGACCCTGCTCACGAGCGCCACGGCGGTTCTGGCGCAGCTCCAGGACACGCTGAACACGGTCTGGGAGGTCTGCCCCAAGCCCGGCTTCTTCTTGAAAATCATGCTCAAGAAGCGGCTCCTCTGCTTCGCCCTGGTCCTGGGCACCGGCTTTCTCGTGCTCCTGTCGCTCGCCGCGAGCGCGGCGATCACCTACGTGCAGGGGATTCTCGAATCACGGCTGCAGATCGGTCTCGCCACCCTGGTGGGCTGGGCGGACGTGCTCCTCTCCTGGCTCCTGATGACGCTCCTCTTCGGGATGATCTATCGCATCCTGCCGGACGTGAAGCTCGAGTGGCGGGACGTGATCTGGGGGGCGGTGTCCACGGGCGGCCTGTTTCTCCTCGGCAAATACGCGATCGGTTTCTATCTGCGGACGACCGCGGTCGCCTCGTCCTTCGGGGCGGCGGGGTCGCTGGTCGTGGTCCTGCTCTGGATCTACTACTCGTCGCTGATCTTTCTCGTGGGGGCGGAGTTCACCCGGGTCCACTCGCGCCGGTACCGCATCGGCCGCGCGGAGCCCGAGCCGGGAGCGGTCCGCACCGTCACCGTCACCAAGACCGTCGAACCTCCAGAAACTCCGACTCCCGTCGAGGCCACGTCCCGATGACCGTTTCCCGAATTCTGATCCTGGGGCTTTGCCTCTCTGCGGCCGCCCCGCTCTCTGCCGTGCCCGTGAAAGTGGAAGTCGAAGGAGTGGGCCGCGACCTCGAGCGGAACATCCGCTCCGTCCTCTCGCTCGAGAAGGAGGACAAGGACAAGCTCACTCCGGACCGGGTCCGCCGCCTCCACGACCGCGCGCCCGAGGAGATCGGCGAGGCGCTCCAGCCCTTCGGCTACTACAAGCCCGTAGTGCGCGGCGAGCTGCGCCAGGAAGGGGAGCGCTTCATCGCCCGCTACGAGGTGGACGAGGGGCCGGCGATCAAGATCGCGAGTGTGGACCTGCAGATCACGGGCGCGGGCGCGGACGATCCCGGGTTCCGGCGAATTACCCAGGAGTTCCCGGTTCAGCGCGGGAAGGTCCTCTACCACCCGGATTACGAGAAGGGGAAGGATGCGCTGGTCGAGCTCGCGGCCGAGAACGGCTATCTGGACGCCGAGTTCGACGTCAGCGAGGTGCGGGTGGATCTGGAGCGCTACCGGGCGGACGTGGTCGTCCACTATGACACCGGCCCGCGCTACCGGTTCGGGGACGTCCGCTTTGACCAGGACGTGGTGGACCCGAACCTGCTGACCGGCTACGTGAATTTCAAGCGCGGCGAGCCGCTCGACGTGGACAAGGTCCTGGAGCTCCAGGACGCGCTCTCGGACAGCCCCTACTGGGCCCGTGTCGAGGTGGTCACCCGCCAGGACCTGGCGCAGAACCTGGAGGTGCCGATCGAGGTGAACCTGGTGCCGGCCAAGCCCCAGCTCTGGACGGCCGGCGTGGGCTACGGCACGGACACCGGCGCGCGCGGCACGCTGGGCCTGGAGCTGCGGCGAATCAACCGGCGCGGCCACCGCGGGCAGATCCAGGTCGTGGGCGCCGAGACCGAGCAGAGCTTCCAGGCGAGCTACCAGATCCCCGGCCCGTATCCGCGCACCGACGTCCTCTCCTTCAATACGGCCTATGCCCTCGAAGACACGGATACGGCCGAGAGCGAGACCTACCTGATCGGCGCCCAGCGCACGCAGTCGCGGGGCGGATGGCGCGAGACGCTGTCGCTCAACTACCAGCGGGACGACTTCGAGGTGGGGCTGGATCAGGGGATCTCCGACCTGCTCGTGCCCGGCGCGAGCTACGAGCGCGTCAAGGCCGACGACCGGATCTACACGACCAAGGGCTACCGCCTCCGGCTGGGTCTCCAGGGAGCGGAGGGGAGCCTGCTTTCGAGCTCCACCTTCCTCCAGGCCTCGATGGACAGCAAGCTGATCCGCACCCTCGGGGACCGCCACCGCCTGATCGCCCGCGCCGAGGCCGGCTACATGGAGACGGACGAGTTCCGGGAGCTGCCCCCCCGGTTCCGCTTCTTCGCGGGCGGCGACCGCAGCGTGCGGGGCTTCGGCTACCAGGAGCTGGGCGAGAAGGACGAGGCCGGCAACGTCATCGGCGGCCAGGCCCTGCTCGTGGGGAGCCTCGAATACGAGCTGCGCGTCCTCGAAAAGTGGAGCGCGGCCGTGTTCTACGACACGGGCAACGCCTTTCGCGCCTTCGGCGATCCGCTGGAGTACGGCGCCGGCTTCGGCGTCCGCTGGCGCTCGCCCATCGGTCCCATCCGCGCCGACATGGCCTGGGCCCTCTCGGACCCCGACCGGCCCTTCCGGTTCCACCTCAATATCGGACCCGACCTATGAACGAAGACGTTCCGACGACCCCGCCTCCCGAGGCGCCGCGCCCGAGGAGACGGCGGGTCCTCCGCTGGATCCTGGGCCTGCTCCTCCTCCTTCTCCTTCTCGTGGGACTGATCCTCGGGCTCGCGTGGTACACGGTTTCGAGCGAGCGCGGCACGGCGTTCGCTCTCAAGCGCCTCGCCGGGATGATTCCGGGCGAGCTGACCGTGGGATCGCAGCGCGGCCCGCTGACCGGCCCACTCGAGCTGCGGGACGTGCACTACCGGACGCCCGACGGCCTGGACGCGCGGGTCAAGCGCGTCGAGCTCGCCTGGAACCCGCGCGTTCTGCGCCGCCGGCAGCTCGACATCCAGCGGCTCCACGCCGAGGGCATCCGCATCACCCTCCCCCCCGCGAAGGAAGAGGACGCGACCGAGGACGGCCGGCTGGTCGACATCCATCTGCCCTTGAACATCATCGTGCGCGACGCCCTGATCCGCGACGTCGAGATCGTCCGCCCGGGCCAGCCCCCGTTCCGGCTCGACCGGATCGCCCTGGACGGCCGGAGCACGATGGGGAGCGACGTGCTGGAGGTCAGGAGCCTCGAGGTGGATGGCCCCACGTTCGACCTGCGGGCCGCGGGGCAGGTCACGCCGGTCGGGGAGTACCCCGTGGACCTGCGGATCCGCGCCACCTACGACGATCCAACCTACCCGCCGTTCGTCGTCAACGGCGACCTGGACGGCAACCTGGAAAAGCTCGGGGTGAACGCCCGGCTCACGCAGCCGTTCGACGCCCGGGTGCAGGGGAGCGTGATCACGCCCATGCGCGAGCTGGGCATGGACCTCTCCGCCCAGGTGCGCGGGCTCAATGCCCATGAGATCAACCCCGAGTGGCCCGTGGGCCGCGTCGAGCGGGGGGACGTCAAGATCAAGGGACAACTGGACGACTTCGTCTCCGAGGGCAAGGTCGTCGGCTCTTATGAGGACATGGGGAGCGGCGAGGCCACCTACCGCCTGGCACGCAAGGGCGAGGAGTTTTTCTTCGAGTACCTGAACCTGAAGACCGAGAACGGCTCGGACGTCTCCGCCAAGGGCATGGTCTCGACCGGCGGCGACGAGCTCGGGCTCGACGTGGCCGCGGACTGGAACCGCCTCGCCTGGCCCCTCCAAGGGACGCCCACGGTGGTCAGCCGCAACGGCGAAGCCACGTTCCGCGGGAAGCTCGACGACTACCGCGTGGATCTCGAAGCGAACCTCGCCGGCCCGAGCATCCCCCCCGGCCGCTGGTCGCTTTCGGGCCGCGGCGATCAGGAAAAGATGAACATCCGGGGCCTGCGCGGCAACGTCCTCTCCGGCCGCCTCGCGGCCACGGGCGACGTCACCTGGAAGCCGCGGGTCACCTGGCGCGCCCGGTTGACGGGCGAGAACCTGAACCCCGGAGCCCAGTGGGCCGAGTGGCCGGGCCGCCTCACCTTCACCGCCGTAACCGAGGGGCGCCTGGCGGATGCCGGCCCCTACGGCCGCGTGGACCTGACGGACCTCGACGGCAACCTGCGCGGCAATCCGGTGGCCGGCCGCATCCACCTGGAGCTTCTGGGGGACCGCTACCGCCTGCCGCGGCTCGACCTGCGCTCGGGCACGGCCCGCGTGACCGCCGCCGGCACCTTCAGCGCGGACGCCGGCAATCTGGACTTTCAGCTCGCCGCCCCCAGCCTCGCCGAGGCCCTGCCGGACGCGGGCGGCTCGCTCACCGCCCGGGGGAACGTCTCCGGCCCCTGGAAGGCGCCGCGTGTCCGCGCCCAGGCGAACGGCGAAGCCCTCGTCTTCCGCACCTACAACGCCCAGACGCTCGCCTTGGTGGCCGACGTGGACCTCTCCCGCAACGGCAACATCCTGCTGGATCTGGACGCCGGGAGCGTGGGGATGGGCGAGCAGCGGTTCGAGACCGTGACGCTCGACGGCCGGGGCACGCGCCGCAACCACGAGGTCGTCCTCGCCGTGCGTGCCGAGGAAGGGAGCCTGGACCTCGGGCTCGCCGGCGCCTTCGACCAGGCGACCACCACCTGGGACGGCGGCATCCGGACTCTCACGCTCCAGAACGAGGAGACGGGCACCTGGAGCCTCGCCGGCCCCGCGGGGCTGACCGCCGGCACGACCCGGGCGGCGCTGCGCGACTTCTGCTGGGTCTCGGCCGAGCACGGCGCCCGCCTCTGCGCCCAGGGGAGCTGGGTGCAGAACGGCCCCTGGAGCACCTCGGGCACGGTGGATGACCTCCCCTTCGACCTGTTCAAGCCGTTCCTGCCGCCGGATCTCGAAATCACCGGCGGCGTCGAAGGTACCTTCGCCGGCCAGGGAACCCCGGCGGGCGTGGTGACCGCGAACGTCGACCTCCGTCCCGGCCCCGGCGAGATCCGCTACCCGACCGAGAGCGGCGACGTGGCCACGATCCGCTACGACCAGGGCGCCGTGCTCGTGAACGCGGGGGCCGACGGTCTCACCGGGAGCGCCAACCTCGTCTTCCAGGAGACCGGAAGCGTCCAGGCCAACCTTCGCCTCCCGCAGTACAACAAGCTGGGAGCCCCGCTCCAGCAGCAGACGCTCTCCGGCCGGATCGTGGCCAACTTCAGCAACCTGAAGCTCGTGGAGGCCTTCGTTCCCGACCTCGAAAACGTCCAGGGCGCCCTGAACGCGGACGTGGGGCTCGGCGGCACCGTGGCCTCGCCACGGGTGACCGGCTCCGCCAACCTTCAAAAGGCGCAGATGGACGTGCCGAGCTATGGCCTGGAGCTCCGGGACATGCAGATCTCCGCGCAAGGCCAGGGAAACGAGCCCTTCGTCATCCGCGGCTCCGTCCGCTCCGGCCCGGGCACCGTGACGATCGACGGCCTGGCTTCGCTCGACGGCGAGCCCGCCCGCATCAACATCAAGGGCCAGCGCGTCCTCGCCTCGAACACCGAAGAGATCCGGCTGCTCGTCTCGCCCGACCTCGCGGTTTCCGTGGACGGCACGGTCGTGAACGTCACGGGAGACGTCCGCGTCCCCGAGGCCACGATCGCCCAGGGCAAGCGCAAGGCCGCGATCCCGGTCTCGGACGACGTGAAGATCCTTCCGCCGTCCGAGGAAGAGGTGGCCGAAGCGGGGAAGGCCCTGGAGGTGCGGGCCCGCGTGCGCGTGATCCTGGGCGACGAGGTCGAGGTCCGCGCCTCCGGCTTCAGCGGCGAGGTGACCGGGAGCCTCCTCGTCACCGAGCAGCCGGGCAAGGCTACGACCGGAGTGGGCGAGCTCCTCGTCCAGAACGGTGTCTACAAGGCCTATGGGCAGGATCTGACGTTGGAGCGCGGCCGGCTCATCTTCGCCGGAGGCCCTGTGGGCAACCCGGGCTCGACCTCCGCGCCTTCCGCCGGGCGGACGACGGCACGATCGCCGGCATCATGGTGCGAGGCACGCTCGAAGCCCCGCAGACGACCCTCTACTCCGATCCGCCCATGGGCCAGAGCGAAGCGCTCGCCTACCTCCTCCTCGGCCACCCGCTGGGCCAGGCCACCCCGCAGGAGGGGAGCCTGGTGGCCAACGCCGCGAATTCGCTGGGCCTGAAAGGCGGCAACCTCCTCGCCAAGAGGATCGGCGCCCGCCTTGGTCTCGAAGAGGCCCGCATCGAAAGCGAAGGCGGCCTGGACGAAGCCCGTCTCGTCGTCGGCCGCTACCTCTCTCCACGCCTCTACGTCACCTACGGCCTCGGCCTCTTCGAGCCGATCAGCACGCTGCGCCTGCGCTACATCCTCGGCCGCGACTGGACCCTCCAGGCCGAGCAGGCGGACGAAACGCGCGCGGACATTCTCTACCGCGTCGAGCGGGGCAAGGGCGGGGAGACGCCGGTGCCGTCGCGGCGGGATCCGGCGGAGCCGGTGCCGGGGCCGACAGGGACGGGGGAGGGGAGCGGCGGCGGGGGGCGGTTGTAGGGTTCGCGATATATCATCTCGCGCAAGGAGACCTTCATGGCCGAGACCCTGACCGCCCCCACCCGGACCCTCGCGACGTCCAAGATCGCGGCCCGGATGCGCAACCCCTGGCTGCTGCGCGGGTTCATGCTGGCGAAGCTCCCCCTGGCCCTGTTCGCGGGCCTTCGGATGCGCGAGCTGACGGATGACCGGTGCGTGGTCTCCGTTCCCTACGGCTGGCGGAGCACGAACCCGTTCCGGTCCACCTATTTCGCGGCGCTCAGCATGGCGGCCGAGATGTCCACGGGCGCGCCGGCCATGATGGCGGTGGAGATGGCGTCGCAGCCGGTGGCGATGCTCATCGTGGGCATGGAAGCGAGCTTCGAAAAGAAGGCGACGTCGACCACGGCGTTCGTCTGCGAGGACGGGCACAAGGCGTTCGCGGCCGTGGCGGAGACGATTCGCACAGGGGAGCCCGTCACGGTGCGGATGGAGACGGTCGGGCGCATGCCGGACAACGCGCTGGTGGCCCGCTTCGTCTTCACCTGGTCGTTCAAGCGGCGGAGCCAGCGTTGAGCCGGCCGGTCCGCGTGGCCCTGGCCCAGCTCTCCGCCTCTCCGGATCGCGCCGCCAACCTCGCCCGGGCGCTCCATGCCATGACTGCCGCCCACGAAGCCGGGGCGGACCTGATCGCCTTCCCCGAGGTCATCCTCGACCGCTTCTTCCCCCAGAACCCGGGAGACGAAACCGCGAAGGCTCTCGCCGAGCCGATTCCCGGCCCCTCGACGGAGCTGATCGCCGCCCGCGCGCGGGAGCTCTCGCTCGTCACCGTCTTCAACCTCTACGAGGTGGATGGAGAGGGGCGCCGGTTCGACAGCTCGCCCGTGATCGACGCGGACGGCCGGATTCTCGGCGTCACGCGGATGATCCACATCACGGACTACGAGGGCTTCCACGAGCAGGACTATTACCATCCCGGAGACCAGGGGGTGCCCGTCTACGACACGCGCGTAGGGAGGGTGGGAGTCGCCATCTGCTACGACCGTCACTATCCCGAGGTGATGCGCGCCCTGGGCGTTGCCGGCGCCGAGCTGGTCGTGATTCCCCAGGCCGGGACCGTGGGCGAATGGCCCGAGGGGCTCTACGAAGCCGAGGTCCGCACCGCCGCCTTTCAGAACGGTTATTTCGCCGCCCTGGCGAACCGGGTGGGGGAGGAGGCCAACCTCCACTTTTCCGGCGAGTCTTTCGCGGTCGATCCCGAGGGCCGGGTGCTCGCCCGGGGGAAAAGCCTCGAAGAGGATCTGGTGATCGCGGATCTCGATCTCGACCTCTGCAAGGAGTCTACGGCGCGGCGGCTCTTCTGGCGGGACCGGCGGCCGGAGCTGTATAAAAGCTGGTTTTAGTAGGGTGCGCTGTGCGCACCATCAAACCATGGAGTTAGTGGTGCGCACAGCGCACCCTACTGATCCCCCGAAGTCCCCTCCGCATCGTTGCTCGTCTCCTTCCCACCCCGCGAGGGCGCCCCTTCCCCGCTCCAGCTCCAGTCGCGGATCTCCGGCACGTCGTCGCCGTGCTTTTCGATGTATTCCTTGTGATCGATCAGCTTGTCTCGCAGCTCCTGCTTCACGTAGGCGGCCTTGGGGCCGAGTTGGGGAACGCGGTCGATGACGTCCATCACGAGGTGGAAACGGTCCAAGTCGTTTCTCACCACCATGTCGAAGGGCGTGGTCGTCGTCCCCTCTTCCTTGTAGCCGCGCACGTGGAGGTTGCCGTGATTCGTGCGCCGGTAGGTGAGGCGGTGGATGAGCCACGGATAGCCGTGGAAGGCGAAGATGATCGGCTTGTCCACGGTGAAGAGCGAATCGAACTCCTTGTCCGACAGGCCGTGGGGATGCTCAGAGGGGGGCTGGAGGGTCATTAAATCCACGATGTTGATCACCCGCACCTTGAGCTCGGGGAGCCTCGTGCGCATCAGGTCCACGGCGGCCAGCGTTTCGAGCGTGGGGACGTCTCCGGCGCAGGCCATCACCACGTCGGGCTCGCTCCCCTGGTCGTTGCTCGCCCACTCCCAGATGCCGATGCCGGCGGTGCAGTGCTTCACGGCCGCGTCCATGTCCAGCCACTGGGGCGCGGGCTGTTTGCCGCAGATGACGACGTTCACGTAGTTGCGGCTGCGCAGGCAGTGATCGGTCACCGACAGGAGCGTGTTGGCGTCCGGCGGGAGATAGACGCGGATGACGTCCGCCTTCTTGTTCACCACGTGATCGATGAAGCCCGGGTCCTGGTGCGAAAAACCGTTGTGATCCTGCCGCCAGACGTGGCTGGTCAGCATGTAGTTGAGCGAGGCGATCGGCCGCCGCCAGGGGATCTCGCGGGTGGTTTTCAACCATTTTGCGTGCTGGTTGAACATCGAGTCCACGATGTGGATGAACGCTTCGTAGCAGGAGAAGAACCCGTGCCGGCCGGTCAGGAGATAGCCTTCGAGCCAGCCCTGGCACTGGTGCTCGGAAAGCATTTCCATCACCCGGCCGTCCGGCGAGACGTGCTCGTCCGTGTCGAGAAGCTCGGCCGTGGAGTCACGATCGGTCGCCTCGAAGACGGCATTCCAGCGGTTGGAGGCGGTCTCGTCCGGGCTGAACAGGCGGAAGTTCTTGGCCGCGGCGTTCTTCTTGAGCACGTCGCGCAGGAACACACCCTGCACCCGCGTGGCCTCGGCCAGGGTGGCTCCCGGCGCGGGCACCTCCACGGCGTAATCCCGAAACTCGGGGAGCCGCAGGTCGCGCAGCAGCACGCCTCCGTTGGTGTGGGGATTGGCGCTCATCCGCCGGTCGCCCTTGGGGGAAAGCTCCGCGATCTCGGGCTGCAGGCGCCCGGTCTCGTCGAACAGCTCTTCGGGACGATATCCGCGCATCCACGTCTCGAGCATCCGCACGTGCTCGGGCGCCTTCGCCATTTCGGCGAGCGGCACCTGGTGGGCGCGCCAGGTGCCTTCGACGGGCTTGCCGTCCACGATGCGGGGGCCGGTCCATCCCTTGGGAGACTTGAGCACGATCATGGGCCAGCGCGGGCGCTCGCGAAAACCGTTCTTTCGGGCGTCGTCCTGGATGCGGCGGATCTCGGCGATCACCTCGTCGAGCACCGCGGCCATCCCCTGGTGCATGGCCGTGGGATCATCCCCTTCGAGGTAGTAGGGCGTGTGGCCGTAGCCGCGGAGGAGCTGGTCCAGCTCCTCGTGGGGGATGCGCGCGAGCACCGTGGGGCCGGCGATCTTGTAGCCGTTCAGGTGCAGGATGGGAAGCACGGCCCCGTCGTGGACCGGGTTCAGAAACTTGTTCGAATGCCAGCTCGTGGCGAGCGGTCCGGTCTCGGCCTCGCCGTCGCCGATCACGCAGGCCACGATGAGGTTCGGATTGTCGAACGCCGCGCCGTAGGCATGCGACAGCGCGTAGCCGAGCTCGCCGCCTTCGTGGATCGAGCCGGGCGTTTCGGGCGCCGCGTGGCTGGGAATGCCGCCGGGGAAGGAGAACTGGGTGAAGAGGAGCTTCATCCCCTCTTCGTCCTGCGACACGTTCGGGTAGAGGTCGCTGTACGTCCCTTCGAGGTACGCGTTCGCCACCACGGCCGGCCCACCGTGGCCCGGGCCGGTGATGTAGATCATGTCGAGGTCGTGCTCGACGATGACCCGGTTCAGGTGGGTCCAGAGGAAGTTGAGCCCCGGCGTCGTCCCCCAGTGGCCCAAAAGCCGGGGCTTGATGTGCTCGATCGTGAGCGGCTCTTTGAGAAGCGGATTGTCGTAAAGATAGATCTGCCCGACGGATAGATAGTTCGCCGCCCGCCACCACGCATCCATCCTCCGCAACAGCTCGGGGGACAGAGGCCCCTCGCCCGCGCTCGCCATACCGTTCCTCCTTCCGGGTCAGTCCCGGCCGTACACCGCGTCCACCACCTCGGAAACCGTAACACTTCTTTCGATCTCCGGGTCATAGCGGTTGCTCGCGGCCAGACGGCAAACCCAGTCGAGGATTGCGCGGCCCAGCCCGTCGCGGGAGTCGTTCGCGACGATCGAGGTCTTCCGGCCGTCGAAGCGGGCAAGCTCGAAGTCGAAGAAGCTGCCGCCGGTATTCCGGAGCTCGGCCCCGCCGCCGGTGCCGAGAACGGTCGCGCGGATGACGCAGTCCGTCCCCGCGTGGGCGTTCCAGGAGACGGCCAAGGAGGCGAGGAGGTCGCCGTCCTTGAGGTCGAGCCAGGCGCTCGCGAAGTCGTCCACCTCCTCGCTCTGGGTCGTGAGCCGCTCACCCTGGCGGAAGACTGCGCCGCGGACCCTGCGGACCGGGGGATCGTCGAGCAGCCAGAAGGCGAGGTCGATCAGGTGGACGCCGAGGTCCATCAGGGCGCCGCCGCCCGCGAGGCGCGGGTCCCAGCACCATGGCTTGTCCGGGCCGTAGGCGTTGTGGAAGACGAGCTCGACGTTGAAGATCCGGCCCAGCTCGCCCGCCTCGATCATGCGCTTCAGGCCCTGGGCCCCGTTCGTGAAGCGGTAGGAGTAGTCCACGCCGAGGAGGCAGTCCGCCTTCTCCGCCATGCGGACCATCTCCCGGGCCTCCGAGGCGTTCAGCGCCAGCGGCTTCTGGCAGAACACGGCGAGACCGCGCTCCAGCGCCGCGACCGTCTGCGCCTCGTGGAGGGCGTTGGGCGTGGCGATCACGATACCGTCCAGGCCCAGCTTTTCGGACTGGTCGAGCATCGCGTCGAGATCGGCGAAGCGGGCCGCCCGGGGATGGGCCTCCGCGGCCTGGTCCAGCCGCTCGGGCACGGACTCGCAGAGCGCCGCGACCTCTCCGGTGCCGGCCTCGGCCACGGCATTCATCCGCATCGCCCCGATCCAGCCGAGGCCCACGAACCCCAGCCGCGGCGCGCTCACCGCCCGCCCTCGGTAAGGACCACAGACTTGAGGAACCCCTCCGGCCGCCCCTCGGTCGTGGCGAACGCCTCGTTGATCTCTTCGAGCGGGAAGGTGTGGGTGATGAGCGGGTCGAGATCGAGCTTGCCGGAGGCTAAAAGGCGCACGCCCTCCTGCATCCCCCGCGTGTAGACCTCGGGGTCGCGCTCGTGGGCGTTGATCACGTCGATCCCCCGCCAGTTCCAGAGCTGCAGGTTGACCGTGCGCGGGCCGTCCTGGTGATAGCCGGCGATCACGAGGCGGCCGCGCACGCGGGTCAGCTCGGCGCCCAGGTCGAGCGGCCGCTGCTTGCCCGTGGCCTCCACGACCACGTCGGCCTCGCCCACCCGGCCGTGCACGTCGTCGTCATAGGTCAGGTATTCGTCAATCCCCAGCCGCTCCTGCAACCCCTCCGGCAGGCGCCGCCGGGAGACCGCGACCACCCGCGAGGGCTTCGGGGCCCCCGGCACGCGGAGGAGCTGAAGCAGCAGCGCCCCCAGGAATCCGGCGGCCCCGAGGATCACCACCCGGTCCCCCTCGGCCACGCCCCACCGCCTGGTGATGTTGACCGCGCACGCCAGGGGCTCGCCCAGCACCGTCTTCCCGGCGAGAGCGGGCGGGAGCGGGACCACGTCGCCCGCGCGGGCCACGTCGTAGTCGGAATAGGCGCGGTACGAGAGCGCCGTCACCGCATCGCCCACGGAAAGGCCGGTCACCCCCGGTCCCAGGGCCTCCACCCGGCCGAACACCTCGTGCCCCGGAGCGCCGGGCTGCATCGGATACTGGAGGCCGGAAACCCCTTTCCAAGGTCCCATGTCGGAGCCGCAGACGCCACAGCCGAGCACCCGGAGGAGGATCTCCCCCTCCCCGGGGCCGGGCGAGTCGATCGTGTCGAGCCGGAAATGGTGTGGCTCCAGGAGAGTCGCGGATCGCATGTTGGTGGGTCTCCCTCGAACGCGGAAAGCGGACAAAAAACCGCGAGGGAGCGATATGCAGGTTTCGGGCCGGGGAACCGGGCGGGTGGCGGGAGCGCCCCCTGGGGCGCAGGCGCGTAGCCACGGGTTTCAACCCGTGGCAGGGGAGCCGATCAATCCTCTGCCTTCTCGGCCCCGCCCACCTCGCCACGGGTTGAAACCCCTTGAAACCCGGGCCGGCCTTCCCGCCCCGGGTTGAAACCCCGGGGCTACGCGCCTGCACCCTCCTCCGGAGGGTGCTCCTTAAACCCCCAACCGCCGCCCCGCCCGCAGCAGCGCGCAAACCGACTTGCTGTCCTGAATCTCCCCCCGCGCAGCCTTGTCGACCGCTTCCGCCAGGGTCACGCGCTCGATCGAGAGGATCTCGTCGTCTCCCAGGGCCTGACGGGTGGGCTCGAGGTGGGTCGCCAGGTAGAGCCAGATCTTCTCGTCAGCGAAGCCGGGGGTGGTCCAGATCCAGCCGAGGGGCTCGAGCTTGCCGGGGCGGTAGCCGATCTCCTCCTCGGTTTCGCGGAGCGCGCAGGCTTCCGGCTCCTCGCCGGGATCGAGCTTGCCGGCGGGAATCTCCAGGAGGTAGCCGCCGGTCGCGTAGCGGTACTGGCGGATGAGGAAGACGTGGCCGTCGTCCGTCACCGGCACTACGGCGGCGGCCCCGGAGTGATGGATGATCTCGAAGTCCATCACCTTGTCGTTGGGGAGGCGGACCTTCTCGACGTCCAGCCGGACGGTCCGCCCCTTGAAGATCTCGCGGGTTTCCAGGCGCTCGGCCTTGCCGCTCATTCGCCCTCGATCCGGGCGCCGTCACCCTTGAGCTGGAGGATGCGGAAGGGGCCCTCCCCCACGGTCGAGGGGTCGAGCTTCTCGCCGCGCTCCTCGGCCAGGTGCTCGAGCCAGGCCACGTATTTCTCGCGCGTCATGGGAATCGCCTCGACCGTGCCCTCGGCCACGGCGAGCTTCCCCTTGGCGGTCACGGGGAAGACGATCAGGCCGTCCTCCACCTTCACGCGGAGCTTCGAGACGCCGTCCCCCTCCTGAAGCTCCATCCAGCAGCCCGCCATGGGGCAGACGTCCAAGACCTTGCCCTCGATTCGCACCCGCTTGCCGACCCAGGCGTCCGGATCGGCGAGGATCTTGGCCATCGAGGTGGTCTCTGCGACGGCCACCCCCTTGCCGTACTCCTTGGCCGCGAGGTTGGGGACGACGGCGAGGGCGAGGGCTAAACACAGGATCGATCGGCGCATCGGAATCTCCTATTGCTCCCGCGGAACGGCCGTGGGCATTTCGAGCTGCGTCTCCTTGTAGCCCGCGGGAATCTCGAAGGTGGAATCGGGAACGGAGGCCTTGGCGTCGAGCTGCGTGACCTCCATGGTCTGCCGGGTGGTCTGCTGCTTGTTTCCCTTCTTCTGGGTGGTGGTGCTCACGGTCGTCATCTTGAGCGGGAAACCGGAGTAGCGTCCCATCTCGGAAGCCATCAGCTTGTCGAACTCCGTGTTGCCCGTCTTCGGCGGATCGGCGCGCAGCCACGCGCCCAGGCCCGGGTCGACCAGGCTCGTCGTCGTCCAGACGTCCTGCTCCTGGACCACGTCGCTCGCGTTGCCCATGCCGAACACCTTCACGGTCATGCTGTAGCTGGTCTTGTGCTTGTAGTGTTTCGTGGGGAGGCCCAGCACCGTTCCACCGTCTCCCTCGGAGATCTTCTCCACCTTGGGATCGGTGAACTGGATCTTGAGCATGGGCCCCATGCCGTTCATGACCGCGCCCATCGTGCCCAGGAGGGCGGAGAGGTCGAATTCGGAGTAGGTCTTCTCTTCGGGGTCGACCAGGTAGAGGGTCTTGCCACCGTTCTTGGTGAGCATGTAGGCGCCCTTCTTCAGGATCGGGTTGCCGCTCGACTGAACGAAGGCCACCTTGGCGTTGTCGCCCGAGACCCACCCGTCCACCTCGACCGTGCTGTTGCCCCGGCC
>DATEIO010000025.1:0-9847 GCA_035278895.1 Thermoanaerobaculia bacterium
AACGGCTGGCTGAAGAAGCGCTCGATCTTGCGGGCGCGGCTGACGATCAGCTTGTCCTCTTCGCTCAGTTCGTCGACGCCGAGAATCGCGATGATGTCCTGCAGGTCCTTGTACCGCTGGAGGATCTGCTGCACCCGGCGCGCCACCCGGTAGTGGCGGTCGCCGATGAACTCCGGCGCGATGATGCGGCTGCTCGACGCGAGCGGATCCACCGCGGGGTAGATCCCCTTCTCCGAGATGCTCCGCTCCAGGTTCACCGTGCTGTCCAGGTGGGTGAACGCGGTCGCGGGCGCCGGGTCGGTGTAGTCGTCGGCCGGCACGTAGATCGCCTGGATCGAGGTCACGGCGCCCCGGGAGGTCGAGGTGATGCGCTCCTGGAGCTCACCCATCTCCGTGCCCAGGGTCGGCTGGTAGCCCACGGCGGACGGCATGCGGCCGAGGAGAGCTGACACTTCCGAACCCGCCTGCGAGAAGCGGAAGATGTTGTCGATGAACAGCAGCGTATCGACGCCGGTCTGGTCTCGGAAGTACTCGGCCATGGTGAGCGCCGAGAGGGCCACGCGCAGGCGCGCGCCGGGGGGCTCGTTCATCTGGCCGAACACCATGACCGTCTGGTCGATGACGCTCTTTCCGGTGTTGCCGATCTTCGCCTCCTGCATTTCGAGCCAGAGGTCGTTGCCCTCGCGGGTGCGCTCGCCCACGCCGGCAAAGCAGGAGTAGCCGCTGTGGAAACGGGCGAGGCGGGCGA
This sequence comes from Thermoanaerobaculia bacterium, assembly GCA_035278895.1. Lineage (GTDB taxonomy): Bacteria > Acidobacteriota > Thermoanaerobaculia > Multivoradales > UBA5704 > DATARR01. The sequence goes on from DATEIO010000025.1 coordinate 749, forward strand.
TCAGCTCCTGGATGATGACGGTCTTGCCCACGCCGGCGCCGCCGAAGAGGCCGGCCTTGCCGCCGCGCACGAGGGGGCAAAGGAGGTCGATGACCTTGATGCCGGTCTCGAAGAGCTCGGTCTTCGAGGAGAGCTCGTCGAGCTGCGGCGGCTCGTGGTGGATCGGCCGGCGGTCGCGGGTGAGGACCGGGCCGCGATCATCGATCGTCTCGCCCACCATGTTGAACACGCGGCCGAGGGTTTCCGTCCCCACGGGCACGGTGATCGGGGCGCCGGTGTCCTGGATGTCCACGCCCCGCTGGAGGCCGTCGGTCGAGCCCAGAGCCACGGCGCGCACCCGGCCGCCCCCCAGGTGCTGGGCCACCTCGCACCACAGCGTCTCCGTGCTCGATTGGCCGAGCACGGTCTTCGGCACCTCCACCCGCAGGGCGTTGTAAATGGCGGGCAACCGCTCCTCCGGGAACTGGGCGTCCAGGGTGGAGCCGATGACCTGGGTCACTTTGCCGTAGCTGCCGTTTTCGAGAATGCTCATGGTGCCTTCCAATCTTTCTAAGGGCTTCAGGAGAGGGCGTTGGCGCCGCCCACGATGTCCAGAAGCTCCATGGTGATCTGCGTCTGGCGCGCGCGGTTGTACTCGCGGGTCAGGGATTTGATCATGTCGCCCGCCGCATCGGTCGCCGCCTTCATGGCCACCATGCGGGCGACCTGCTCGGAGACGACCGCGTCGTTGAACGCCTGGAAGAGCCGCACCCGGACGGTTGCGGGCAGCAGCTCGTCCAGGAGCTGGCGCGGGTCGGGCGAGAACTCGTACTCGACGGGTGGCGCCCCGGTCTCCCCCCCGGCGGACGCCGCCTCGGGCTTCAAGGGGAGGAGCTGAACGACGGCCGGGCGCTGCTGGCCCGCCGAGAGGAACTTCATGTAGGCCACGTGGACCGAGGCGACCTCCCCGCGGATGAAACGGTCCATCAGGGCATTGGCGATCGGCTCGACCTGCTCGAAGCGAGGCCGGTCACCGATTCCCGAGGTCTGCTCGGCAACGGCACGGCGCAGGAACCGGAAGTATCCGATCCCTTTCTTGCCCACCATATGGACATCGGTGCCCACCCCCCGCGCCGACAGCTCGTCCAGGTGGCCGAGGGCCGTGCGCAGGACGTTCGCGTTGTAGCCGCCGGCGAGCCCCCGGTCGCTCGTGATCACCACGAGCGCCGAGCGCGGCACGTCGTCATGGGTCGCGAGCAAGGGGTGCTCGACGTTGCCGGCCGCGCGCGAGAGGTCGGCCACCAGCTCGGCCAGCTTCTCGGTGTACGGCCGGGTCGCCACGGCCCGGTTGAACGCCGCCTGGAAACGGGCGGTCGCAATGAGCTGCATGGTGCGCGTGATCTTGCGGATGTTGCGCACTGCCTTGCGGCGCTTGACGAGGACTCGCCGGTTCGCCATGGTGCCTCCGCCTACCCTCCGGCCGCCGCGGCGGCCGTGCGGGCGTGCGTCTTGAAGTCCCGGATGATGTGGCCGATCTTCTCGGCCAACGCGTCGGGCACGTCCCGCTTGGCCTCCAGCTCGTCCAGGATCTCCGGATGCTCGTCCCGGAAGTGCTTGAGCATCGCCGCCTCGAAGCGCAGCACCTCGCGCACCGGAATGTCGTCGAGGAAGCCGCGGGTGCCGGCGAAGATCGACAGCACCTGCTCGTTGACGTGGTAGGGCTGGTACTGAGGCTGCTTCAGCAGCTCCACCATCCGCTGGCCGCGGTCGAGCTGGCGCTGGGTCGCGGTGTCGAGCTCGGTGCCGAGCTGGGCGAACGCTTCGAGCTCGCGGAAGGCCGCGAGGTCGAGCCGCAGCGTGCCGGCGACCTTCTTCATGGATTTCCGCTGCGCGTTGCCGCCCACGCGGGAGACGCTGATGCCCACGTTGATGGCGGGGCGCACGCCCGCGAAGAAGAGGTCGGGCTCGAGATAGATCTGGCCGTCCGTGATCGAGATCACGTTGGTCGGAATGTAGGCCGACACCTCGCCTTCGAGCGTCTCGATGACCGGGAGAGCCGTCATCGAGCCGCCGCTGTCCGGATATTTGTGGACCCGATACTTGTCACGGTCCTCCCGCGACGCGAGCCACGCCTCGGCCTTGTGCTTGCCGTGGGGCCGGTGAAAGAGGCCGTTCTCGTCGTCCGGCCGGTGCTCCTCGGGGGCGGCAAGGCCCTCGGGGTGCTTCACGGCGAGCGAGCGGTCCCTGCTGTCCGCGGGCGTGTCCTTGGGCACCACCGCGTACTCGTCGCGGAGCTTGACGCTTCTCTCCAGAAGGCGCGAGTGGAGGTAGAACACGTCGCCCGGGTACGCCTCGCGGCCCGGCGGGCGGCGCAGAAGCAGCGAGAGCTGGCGGTAGGACTGCGCCTGCTTCGACAGGTCGTCGTAGACGCACAGCGTCGCCCGGCCTTCCTGGTACATGAAGTACTCGGCCATGGCGGCGCCCGCGTACGGGGCGATGTACTGGAGCGGAGCCGGATCCGCAGCCGACGCGGAGATGACGATCGTGTAGTCCATGGCGCCCAGCTCGCGCAGCTTGTCGACCAGGCCGACCACGGTCGACTCCTTCTGGCCGATCGCGACGTAGACGCAGATGACATCGCCGCCCCTCTGGTTGACGATGGCGTCGATCGCGACGGCGGTCTTGCCGGTCTTCCGGTCGCCGATGATCAGCTCGCGCTGGCCGCGGCCGATCGGAATCATGGCGTCGACCGCCTTGACGCCGGTCTGGAGCGGCTCGGTGACCGGCTGGCGCTCGGCGATGCCGGGGGCCTTGAACTCGAGCGGCCGGCGGAAGGGCGTCTCGATGACTCCCAGGCCGTCGAGCGGCCGGCCGAGCGGATCGACTACGCGGCCGACGAGCGCCGGGCCGCAGGGGACGGAGAGCAGCTCGCCGGTGCGGCGGACCTCGTCCCCCTCCTTGATCTCCAGATAGTCGCCCAGGACGACGGCGCCCACCGAGCCCTCTTCGAGGTTGAACACCTGGCCCGAGGCGCCGTTTTCGAACTCGAGGCGCTCGCCCGCCATGGCCCCGGTGAGACCATAGATCCGGGCGATGCCGTCGCCGACTTCCAGGACCTTGCCCACCTCGGTCAGATCGACCTCGGTGCGATACTTCCTGATCTCTTCTGTGATGACCGACGCGATCTCGTCGACTTTGAATCTCATGAAAGCTCCTTGCCTCGATTACGACTCGGCCACGTACGCTCTGCCGCTATGGATTTCCTGCGAGGCGCGCGCGAGCAACTTTTCGGACAGATCGCGCAGCCGGGACGCCACGCTGGCGTCGATCTTCTTGCCGGCGACCTCGACGACCATGCCACCCAGGAGGGACGGCTCGACGCGCTCGATCAGATCGGGCTTCCGGCCTGTGAACGCGGCGATGGCATCCTGGAGACGGGTGCGCAGCTCGGGAGTCAGCGGCACCGCCGTCCGCACCTGGACGTCCACCCAGCCGCGCAGCTCCCGGTACTCCATCCGGTAGGCCTCGGCGATGGCGCGCAGATAGCCGAGCCGGCCCTTGCGGTTGACGACCTGCAGCGCATCCGCCAGGAGATCGCTCGCCCGGCCCCGGAACAGGTCTTCGACCACCTTCGCCCGCGACTCCTCCTCGACGAGGGGGCTCCCCAGGAACTCCTCGAGCTCCCGGCTCTGGTCGAGTTGCTTGACCACCTCCGCCATCTCCTCGAGCAGCTCCTCCGCCTGTCCCCTCTCCTCCGCCAGCTCCAGGATGGACCTGGCGTACAGGCGCCCCACGATCAGATCCTGATTGCTCACGCTCGCCATGGCGTCAGCTCGGCCGCGCGTTGTCGAGCCCCTGGATCGCTTCTGCGATCAGGCGCTCGTGGTCCTTGGGATTGAGCTCGCGGCCGATCACCTTGGCCGCCATGTCGGTCGCCAGGCGCGCCGAAAGGGTGTAGAGCTCCTTGGTCGCGGTGTCGGTCGCGATCTGGATCTCGCGCTTGGCGCGCTCGATCGCCTTGTCCGCCTCCCGCTTCGCGTCCTCTTCGATCCTGCGCTTGACCGCGTCGGCGTCGCGCCGCCCCTCCTCGACGATCGCCGTCGCCTCGGCGCGGGCCGTTGCCAGGCGCTCCTCGTACTCGCGCAGGCGGATCTCGGCCGTCTCGCGCTCGATCCGCGCTTTCTCGAGCGACTCGCGGATGAACTCCTCGCGGGCCTGAAGCCCCTTGAGGAGCGGCCCCCAGGCGAACTTGCCGAGGACGACGACCACCAGGCCGAAGATCACCAGGGTCCACAGCGCGTTGCCGATGTCCCCCGCGAACGGATTGTTGGCTGCCGGCTCGTGCGCGGCCTCGGCGCCGTGCTCCTGGGCCAGCGCCGGAGCGGCCAGTACGAAGGTGGTGAGGAAAACCTTGGCTTTCTGCATCATGGCTGAACGCTCGCCGGGTCAATGCCCCTCCCCGGGCGGGGGAGGGGCGCGTGATTGATTCTCTTTATCCGAAGACCGCCAGCATGGCGACCACGACCGCGAACAGCGTGGCGCCCTCGACCATGGCCGCGGTGATGATCATCGCGGTGCTGATCTGGCCGGCCACCTCGGGCTGGCGGGCCATGGACTCGACCGCGCTGCCGCCGATGCGGCCCACGCCCGCGGCACCGCCCATGATCACCAGGCCGGCGCCGATCGCGCCGCCCAGCCGGCCGGCGCCGTCGGCGGTCAGGAAATAGGAGCCCTCGGCCGCGGCGGCCTCGGCCACGCCGTCTTCCTGCGCGGCGGCCGGAGCCACGGACGCGAACATCAGCACGAAGCCGAGCGCGATCATCATCAACGAAATCCGGGCAATTCTCTTGTTCATCTGAAAACGGTCCTTTCGTGTCGTTGGCGGCGTGCGGGGCCGTCCGCCCTGAAAATCGCCATCGCAGTCACGCCTCATGGCCCGATTGCCCCACGCAGACGGGCATGGCGATATCGATCGAGATCAGTGGGCCGCCGCCTCCCCGTGGTGCTCCTCGCCGTGGTCGTCATGGTGGTGGAAGACCACCGACTGGCCGATGAACAGGGCGGTCAAGAACGTGAAGATGAACGCCTGGAGGAAGGCGACGAAGACCTCCAAGAGCGTGATCGCGACGCTCCCCAAAACCACCGGCACGGCGATCCCCAGGCCCATGGCCGCGCTCGCCGCGCCCGCGCTCAGGATGAACGAGAGCAGCACCGCGAGCAGGATGTGCCCGGCGATCATGTTGGCGAAGAGACGGATGCCCAGGGCGAAGATCCGCGCGACCAGGCCGATCACCTCGACCGGCACCAGGAGCGGCGACAGCCACCACGGCCCGGGCGAGAAGTGGGCCAGGTAGTGCTTGCCGCCCAGCCGCAGGCCGTTGATGATCATCATCAGCATGGTGAGGATCGCAAGCGTGAAGGTCACGTAGACGTTGCCGGTCGCCGTCCCGCCGATGTGGAGGCCGAAGAGCGGCGTCACCGAGGCGACGGGGATCAGCCCCAGGAGGTTGATCGTCAGGACGAAGAAGAAGACGCTCCAGATGTACTTGACGAAGCGGTCCGTATGCTCGTGGAGCGCCGGCTCGGCGACCTCCTTGCGCAGGTATTGGCAGATCGCCTCGAGGGCGTTGGCCGGCCCGGCCGGAACCATGCTGCCGATCCCCTCCCGGCTGCGGCGGCGGCGCACGAACGCCGGAACCAGGAGGATCAGGAGGAGCCCCGCCACGATCATCATCACGATCTGGTCGGAAAGCAGGGTGATCTTCCCCTCGGGGGTGAGCGGCCATCCGCCGAGGTCCAGATCCCTCTGGGCGATCGGGTGCTGGACCACGTGCTCCAGAGGGCTCGCCATCAGTGCCAAGAGCATCATCGTCTCCGGTTCCTTCCTAGAATCCCTTCACCGCGTACCAGGTATCCACCACCAGCAGGGCGACGTAGGCGATCGCGATCCAGACGAGCAGCGGGCGGACGGCGAACAGGCCGGACAGGGCCACCGCGAGCCCCAGGGCGAGCGCCGCGACGAACCGAACGGCCATCGCGAGCATCATCGTCTGGTGCGCGGCCGCCGGCCCCGCCCTCTGCCCCAGCGCCACCGGTGCTCCTCCCGCCAGGGAGGCGAGCAGACCGACGACACACCCGGCCAACATGGCGGGGATCGCGCCCTCGCCCCCCAACCGCTGCGTCGGCAGGTATCCCAGCAGCGCGACGGCGGCGGTCACGACCGTGGCCCAGACCAGGAACCGCAGATATCCCGCGGCCGGCGATCGGGCTTCGGTCATTTCGTCTCGCCGTTCGTGTTCTTGATCCCGGCTTCTTTGGATGCGATCAGCGACTGGCGGATCAGGTTGTACATCCCGCCGATCAGGCCGAGGATGGCGCCGATGACCACTCCCCAGGGAGAGCTCCCCTGGTAACGGTCCCACAGCCACCCCATCAAGGTGAACCCGCCGATGGCTCCCAGCAGCTCGAACCCGAGGCTCGAGAGGCGGACCCAGTCAGCTCCTGGTTTCTTCTCGACCGGCACAGACGTACACCACCCTCTCCAGACGCGGGCGGAGCATAACATGTTCCCGGGAGCTTGTGAAGATCTTCACAAGCGGGCTTTCAGTGGGTGTGGGCGCTCCCCGGCTCGCGGACCCGGTAGAGGATCACCTGGACCGGCTCGAGCGTCACCAAGCCCTCGGGGATCATGCCGTCCAGCTCGGGCAGGAAGCTCTCGATCTTGTCTTTCTGGTCGACGATCTCGATGACCATCGGCAGGTCTTCCGAAAGGCGCAGGACCCGCGCGGTGTGGATGAGGTTGTGGGCGCCGAAGCCCTCGACGCCGCGCAGCACCGTGGCCCCGGCGAGACCCTTCTCCCGCGCCCGCTGCACGATCGCCTCCGAGAGGGGCATCCCCTCCCACCGGTCCGACTCGCCGATGAAGATGCGCACCAGCAGGCCTTCGCCTTCGAGCTTCATGAGCCGGAGATCACCGGCAGCAGAGGGCGGGCCGTGGGCAGGTCGTGCGGGATCGCGATCCGGTGCTCCAGGATCTCGCTCTGCCGTTTCGCCAGGTCGTCCAGAGTGGTCGATTCCAGGATGCGCTCCACCGCTTCCTTGATCTCCAGGAAGACCTCGCGGATGGCGCAGTGCTCGGGCCCCACCTCGATGGTGCAGGGGAGCGCCAGGATCTGGTCGATGGCCGTCGTCTGCCCTTCCAGAACCACGAGGATCTGGCGCAACGAAATCTCGGCCGCGGGCCGGGCCAGCACGTGCCCTCCCTGGGGACCGCGGTTCGAGAGGATCAGCCGGTCCTTCGAAAGCTGCGCCAGGATCTGCCGCAGATAGGGCTCGGGAATCCCCTGGTGCTGGGCAATCTCGTGGCTGTTGACCGGACCCCGGCCGCCGTGGGCGGCGATGTAGAGCATCGCCCGGATCCCGTACTCACCTTTGGTGGAGATCTTCATGAACTGTCAGGAGTCTAGCACAGGCCGCAGGCCCACCCGGGACGGCAGAGCCGCCAGGTCCGTGAGGTCTCCGGTCCGGGATCCGCGGGTGAGATGGAGGGCGCGCATGCCCACCGCCTCGGCCCCCTCAACGTCTTCCAGGCGGGAGTCCCCCACGTGGAGCGCCGCCTCGGCCGGAACGCCCACCCGGCGCAGGGCCTCTGCAAAGATCCGCCCGTCCGGCTTTTCGACCCCCACGGCCGAGGAGTAGACGACCGCGTCGAAGAACCGGGCGAGGCCGAGCTCCTCCAGGACGCCCGGGAGCCGGTGGTCCCAGTTGCTCACGACGGCCAGACGGAGGCCCGCGGAAGACAACGCGGAGAGCGCCTCCGGCACCTCGGGAAAGACCTCCCAGGCCTCGGCGCTCCCGAACCGGTGGAAGAGCTCGGCGGCGGCGAACCGCGACGGCTCAGGCGCCTCCAGGTGCTCGCAGATCCGCGCGAGGAACCGCATCCACCAGCCGCGCTCCCCCTCAGGGTGGGAGGAGAACCGGTCGCGCCCAGGCTCGGCCGAGCAGGAGAGCTCCTGCCAGACGACCGAAACCAGCCGGCGCGCCTCGCGGGCCCCGACGGGGATGCCGTGCCGGGTGAGCACCTCGGCATAGATCTCCCCCAGGCGCGGGCTGTGGATCAGGGTGTTGGTGACGTCCAGCGTGACGGCTTGGATCATGAAGAAAGAGAACCGGAGCGGCGCTGTGATACCTTCCCGGCGTGCGCTCCCCCCTCGTCCGGACGGCCCTGGCCCTGCTGCTTTTCTCCGCCTGGCTCTTCCTGCTCTTCGCGGGATGGGCCGGTGGCGGCGCCGTTCACCTGCTGCTCGCCGGAGCGCTCGCCGCCTTCCCCTGGCGCGCGGTCACTCGACGGGATTCCTGAGCACGCCTACACCCGAAATCTCCACCTCCACGACGTCGCCCGGGACGAGCGGCCCGACGCCCGAAGGAGTCCCGGTCAGCAGCACGTCGCCCGGCACGAGCGTCATCATCCGCGAGGCGTAGACCAGAAGGTCGACGAGCCCGAACGCCATCTGCCGCGCGTGGCCGCTCTGGCGCACCGCGCCGTTGACGCGCGCCTCGACCGCCAGGTCTTCCAGGTCTGCGCCGATTAGAATCCCCGGCCCGATAGGGCAGAAGGTATCGAAGGACTTGGCCCGGGCGAAGGTCGCGTCCTTCTTCTGCAGGTCGCGGGCGGTGACGTCGTTGGCGCAGGTGACGCCCAGGACCGCCGCCCTGGCCTCCTCGCGGCCGGCCCGCTTCAGGCGGCTGCGGAGCACCACCGCGATCTCCCCCTCGTGCTCCACCCGGGAGCTCTCGGGAGGCAGGACGATCGCCGCGCCCGGGCCGATCAACGACGAGGGCGCCTTCAAGAACAGGAGCGGCTCTTCGGGCATCGGGTTGCCGAGCTCCTTCGCGTGCTCGACGTAGTTGCGGCCGATCCCCACGATCTTGGTTGGCCGGACCGGCGGCAGCAGGGAAGGGGCCTCGATCTCCCGCCCGAGCTCCCACTTTTCAGGCAGGACCTCGAACGGATCGGAATGGAGGACGCGCAGGCGGCCGGACCCGCCATCCGACACGGCCCAGGAGCCTTCGGGAGCAACGCGGTAGAGGAGCATGGGAGGAATTCTAGTGAAGGACGCG
>DATEIO010000026.1:0-11482 GCA_035278895.1 Thermoanaerobaculia bacterium
GGGCGTCCGGGCTGAGCATGGCGCAAGGAAGGGAGCCGAGCCCACCGGCATTGGAGACCGCGACTGCAAGCGCGCTACCCTGCACGCCCGCCATCGGAGCCTGGATGATCGGAAGATCGATTTGAAAGAGCTCCTGCAGGGCCATCATCGGGTCTCCGGAGGCACTGCCGGGTCGGGGACACCACGCTCGCCGGCTCCCACTTTGGCGGTGAACAACCCTCTGACTCTGGGGCGAAGCAGGTATGCAATGAGGGCACCGCCGATGGGCAGGCCAATGAGCGTTCGCAGATCGCTTCTGAGAATGGCATTCGCGAGGTCGCCCAGAAGATTGACGGCGAGAATTGCAAGGGCAAGACGATAGCCCCAGAGAGAGAGCTTCAGCAGGCCTGTTGCCGACATCGCACAAGCAGCGCTCACAACTGCCATCAGCGCGACTGCCCACAAACCCATTTGCGACAGCTCTTCGCGAGCTTGAGGGTTCAACCGCCACATCGGCTCAAGCGGACTCTGGGGAAACAATAGCCCCATGCAAGCGAGGAAGCTCATTACAGCTCCGAAGACGAAGAAGGCTGCAAGAGCCCGAATACCAAAGGGAACATGGCGCATGGGAAGCTCGCGGCGTCTAATCGGGATCGAGGGGCGTCTCGCCGTGTCCGTGCTCACTCCCGACGCTCGAGCTCCCGATAGCCTCGTCGATCCATCGCTTCCAAAGATAGCACCGCAGGCGCCGGCGAATCCACTTCTCCAGCTGACCCTGCACGGACGCACCGGTTACCGTATTGCAGATCGTACGGGCGGTCTCAGGGGCTCAATCGACGAGATCGCACTGGTCGAGCTGGACACTCAGCTCGCCAAGGCGAACACAGGAAATCTCGTTGAAGAGCGGCACGGTATGCACGATGGCGGCGACCCATTCTCCGGGATTGGCGGTGGTCTGAATGGAGCTGCCTTGGGCAGTGATGTTTCCGTGGGCCCTGGGGTCACCGTTGACGACGAGCATCGCGACCGCGCCGGTATTGGGGCACAGGCTGGTTTTCGTAGTGCGCAGCACCATCAGCTTCTGAATCTTGCCCGTTACCTGATGCGAGATGAACGTGGAGGCTCCAGATTCGCCGACGCCGCCGTAGCCAACTGCAATACAAGCTCCTGATTTACTGTCGGTCATGCTCGACTCCCTTCAAAGGTATCGGTAGTGATTATGTGTTGCCGGCCGCCTGCGCCGGCTGTCCGCGTACAAGGGCCGGTTGGGTGCCTCTCCGCGGAAGCCGTCATCTTGGAGGTGAGGCGAGCCTAGCACCCGAGACATATTGATTCTCCGGCCGGTTGCGCGACGACGCCCGGGAAGCAGCGACAGCCGCCTGCTGCTTCCGCCACTCCTCTAGCGCCTGTCGGGCAATGACTGCTGAATCGGCCTCGATCTTGGACACCAACTCGAACACGGGACCTTCTCCAATCCCGAACTCCTTGCCAAGCGTGCGTGCTGCGCGGCTCTTCCTTGTCCACCGGAAGAAAACCCTGCGAAGCCAAGTTCTCGGGTACATGAAGGATCCTTCTTTCTTGCTTGCTAGCGAAGCATGGATTGGAGCAGTAGTAAGAGAATGCCGAGAAAGCCTAGTGGAACGGCAGCACTGATGAGCCAGGCAACACGATGGAGAGTAGCGGCCTTCACGGCGTTTACGACGGCACAAGCTTCGGCGGCCTCGATCCACGCATCGAGAAGATCAAACTCTAGCTGAATCAAGGAATCCTCACGCTTCGACGGGTTCGCGGGTTCGCTCCTCAATGCAGTGAGGTGCTGTGCCCATACCCTGGGAGTCGCAATCACTTGGTAGGACTTCGATAGAGCGGAATTAGACAGCAAGAGGCTCGCCACAACGAAAATGCCAAGACATAAAGCAAAGACAACTAGCGCTACGACAGCGATCGCGCCACGTGGAGATTGATCGAGTAGCCTGCTAATGGAGGACGCAGTGAGGGCGACGAACACTCCGGTAACTGTGAGATAAAGCGCACTCTTCGTATGAAGGGTGCTTGCAGACTTCTGTTCGAAATCGAAGCGTGCACGGGCTTCATTGAGCAGGAGTTGCTCAGCGTCACCGAAGACACGCGAAGAAGGCAGAGGAACAGTTGCTTTTATCATCGATGTACAGGCTATCTTGACGTCTAAATCGGCTCAAAGAAGACGTGGCGGTCGATAGCTGCTAACCTATAATGGACCTTCCTTCTACGTGCTTAACCTTAGCTTCGACGCGCCCCCGCCATCTCGCTCCAGATGCTCAGAAACTCCGCGATCACCAGAAAACGATCCGCTCCCACCTCTTTAAGCCTCTGGAACTTATTTCAGCTTACGCCTCTGCCGCATTCACGTCAACGCGATAGAACCATAGGCATATGCATGCCATCGCGGGACAAAGATTTCGGACTTAGACAGCGGCGAATAAGTGAATTTATGAGGAGAACGCGGGGTGCCTAGGCGGCGCGATACTGCTGGAGTGGAGGCCCGGAGCAGAGAATGATTACTATCTGGAATCAGCCGTATAAGCGCCCGGCCTGGATGTCCGGAGGAGTCGAGGGTGTCGCCCTCTTCGAGGGCTTTTCTTGGCCTTGGCGTTCTCTTCCCGGCACTGACGTGCCGGGCTATTCAAATGTCGCCCTTTGGGCTGAGCTCGGTTGCAAGAGCCGCCTTCCTTCCGCGTGAGACCACCGTCTCTTTAGGAAGCCGTGCTCTGCCCGCAGTCCCGCCGGTCCGACGCGGTGTTATCCGCGCCCGAGCCGTCGCACATCACCGCCCCATGCCGCCCGATTGGGTTGAATGCCACCACGTGTGTGCCGCTCAGGAGCCGGCTCTGGCTTACTGGCGCGGCAGGCTTACGGCGAAGGTCGTCTGTTCCCCCTCGCAACGCGCATGGACCTCGCCACCGTGCGCCTTGGCAATCTCGCGCACGATGAACAGTCCCAATCCCAGCCCGTCTTGAGCTTCGTGGCTCGCTCGTTCCGCAGCGCCTCTCTTGAGCGGGTCGAAGATCTGGGGGACCTCCGACGGATCAATGTGGCCGCTGTTGCGGACTTCGAGGAGAGCTCCGGACGGCTCGCCGCGAAGGTTCACGTGGACCGGCATGTCCGGCGATCCATACTGGATCGCATTCGAGACGAGGTTGCGGAGTATCTGCTGCACGCGCGCGGCATCCCATCGCCCACAGGTGTCACCGCTGGCCGCAAACTCGATCCGCCGGTCCGGGTACGCTGCGCGCAACTGTTCCAGTTCGTCGTCGGCCGCTTTCGCCAGGTCGACGTCGGACGGCACGACCTTCAGGCCGAGGCCGAGGTTCGTCCGGTTGAAGTCGGTCAGATCGTCCAGCAGCGCCTGCATCGAGGAGCCGCTGCGGATGAGCCGTGCCGAGGCTTCGGAGACCTCCTCCCCAGCGTTGAGCGCAGACAGATACGAGGCCGTGATCACGATGGCGTTGAGCGGCGTCCGCATGTCGTGGCCGAGCATCCCGAGCAGCAGGTTGCGATACCCCTCGACGGTGCGGTGGAAGTGGCCGACCGATTCGGCGACCGCCTGGTCGATCGCCTCGTTGAAGCGGATCATGTCTTCGAAGGCCGTCTTGTCGAGCGGGCTGAAGTCCATCCACAGGCGCAGGACACTGGCGCGCAGCGCGCGATACTCGGCGACGAGTTGGTTGATGTCGAAGCCGCTGCGCGCCCGCAGCACGGCGTGCGTCTGCGCCGCCGTCTCCGGCGCGCCTTCGACTTTTGGAGCGCGGCCCTTGGACTTCTCCGACTGCTCATCGCGCGTCTGGGGGCTGCTCAGGTCCCTGGCGACAGCCTCGAGGATGTGCTGCGCGTGGTCGCGCAGGGCCAGCGAGCCCAAGCCCGTCGCCGCCGGGAGCAACGTGGCGGCGAACGCCTCCCACTGCACCAGGATCGCCTCCATGTCGTGCAGGATGAACTCCGCCAATCGCATGTTGGCTCTAATATCCGAAAACATGCCCAACCTGCAAGCGCAGGCTTGGCCGGGCGAGAGCACCGCCCCGCGAGGCGAGAGCGCCGCCTCACCAGGCGAGAGCACCGCCCCACGAGGCGGGAGCGCCGCCTCGCGAGGCCCACCGGCGGCCCGGGATCCTGGCCGCCGGTGGAACGACTGGGAAGTCAGAGGCTATTGATAGGTGACGGTGAGTTGCGGGCGGTTCGACACTGTGGTGGCTTCACCGGGGTAGAAACCGATGTAGTCGAAGCCCAGGTCGTCGTTGTCGCCGAGCGTGCAGTAGAAGCGCAGCTGGGTCGTGCCGGTCTTGTTGATGGCAGCGAGGCCTGCGGCGTTCAAGCTGCCCGTGGAGGGCGAGCCGTTCGAGGCCGGGCTCGACAGGGTGAGGACGTTCGTGGCGGTGGCCGCGGCTTCCCAGTCGGAGAAGGCGAAGGCCGTGGAGCCGCCGAAGCCGCCGTTCATGACGTCGGCCACGCAGGGGCCGTGGGTGCTGAAGGGGCTGGTGCCGGAGAGCGCGCCGCGCACCAGGCGCAGGGAGGCGGACAGGATCGTCGCGCCGTCCGGAATCGACGAGGTGTCGAAGGAGACAATGTTCTTGTACTGCTCGTCCACGTTGGTGTCGCCGACCCGCAGCGAGGTGGTGAGGTTCTCGGCCGAGACGCCGCCGCCGCCCACGTTGGTGTTTTCGCCCGATTCCCAGATGCGGCCGTCCTGCGCGGCCACGGAGTTGAACGTCACGGTCGTCGAGCCGGAGGTCACGGTGAGGCCGATCGCGGCCGAGCCCGGGGCGCCGCCGCTGTCGGTCACCGACGCGGTGATCGTATGACTTCCCGCCGAGAGCGTCGAGGTGCTGAACGAGGCCCCGGTGCCGATGATGCCGTTGAGGCTGGAGGTCCAGGTCAGGCTGCCGGAGATCGTGCCGTCCTCGACGTCGGTGGCCGTGCCGCTGAAGGTCACCGAGGTACCCTGGGCCACGGACGTGCCGTTGGCCGGCGCGGTGATCGTCACCGTGGGCGGCGAGTTGCCCGGACCGCCGCCGACCACGACTCCGGCGGCGTAGACGTCCACGGAGTCGGCGGAGCCGCCGCCCTCGTTTCGGTTGTCGGTGAAGATCGTGATCAATTGGTTGCCGACGATGTCCAGGCCGTTGTAGTCGCCCCACTCGAAGCTGGTATCGATCTGCGGCGAGAGCACGCTCGTCACGCGGGTGGGCGCCGCCCAGGTGTTACCGCCGTCGGACGAGACCGAGTACATGACATCCACGCCTACCCGGGTCGCGCTGCGGCGGGTGTCGTAGAACATCACGTAAACCTTTCCATCCGGCCCCACGCCGAGCCAGGGGTGGAAGCGGTCGACCGTGTTGGCGTCCGCCGTTTCGTGCGGCGTGCGGACGGTCCAGGTGGCGCCGCCGTCCCGGGAGTAGGCGACCCGGATGCGCGCGTGGTTGTTGGCGGGCGTCGCCGATTCGGCGGCGGTGGTGTCCGTCCAGGCGACGTAGATCGAGTTCGAAAAGGCACCGGCCGAGACGTCGGCATCGGCCGACGCATAGATGAAGGCGCGGCGGGTCTCCATGGCCGGGATGGCGAAATCGTAGCCATCCTGCGTCGTCGACACGGTGACCGCGGTGTTGAAGCTCGCGCCGGCAGTGGTCGACTTGCGGACCAGGATGGTCTTGCCGCTGGTCGCCGGCCAGAAATAGTAGACGTTGCCGCTGCGGTCGGTGGTCAGGTCACAGCCGATGCCCGACTGGCTCGCGCCCGAAGACATCGTGAGGGGCGCGCTCCAGGTATGGGCGAAGTCGGTCGACCGGGCGAACTTGAGCGTGTTGTTGTCGTGCCAGCATTGATAGATGTTGTCGATATTCGGCGAGGAGGCGAATTTGTCGACATGGATGTACTGCTTGTCACTCGTATTGGCCGAGGTGACCTCGCGCCGGCCGTCGCCGGGCGTGATCGTGGCCAGGTCGTTCCAGGTGGCGCCGCCGTCGGAGGAGCGGTAGACCCACACGTTGCAGACCGCGCCGCATCCCCCCAGGGTGGAGGTGTAGGCGAAGTTGCCGTTCGACGACCAGTCGACCGTGGGATCGCAACAGGTGCTGCCCAAAGGTAGGGCAGCGGCCTGGGTCCAGGACGAGCCGCCGTTGGTCGAGTACCACATGATCTGGCCCGAGCCGGGCCCGTTCGAGCCGGCGACCACCTTGTTCAGATCGGTCGGATGGATTTTGATGGCGGACTCGGCGCCGCCCGTGGGCGAGGTGACGCGCACGTCGCCCGAGAGGGCCTTCTCCCGCAGATCCTCGAATTCCTCCTGAGTCATGCCGTTTTGTTGGATCACTTCGAAGCGGCCGTTCTTGAGGGTCACCTTCTTGTACAGGCGGTTTTTGATCAGGTAGCCACCGTACTTCTGCTCGAAGATCTGCAGAGCGCTGCGCGGGTACTGGGCAGGACCGGCCCGCAGCATTCCGGGGTTGGCCCTGCGCAGCTCGATGCGGAAGAAGACGGGGATGGGGTCCTTGAGCTCGCGCTCGTTCGGAGCGAGTTGGTCGAGGTCCTCCTTCGTCACCCTGTAGTTGCGGTCATCCCAGGGACCGATCTCCGTGAAGGAGGGGTAGTCCACCCGGGGATCTACGCCCTGACCCCGGTCGACGGGTTGGGCCACGGCGGCCGCGGAGAGCACGGCGGTCAGGATCACAGCCAGCACCAGGAGGACCCGCCAGCGGCGGGCAGCTTCGCTCCATCTCATGATTTCATCTCCAGAAAGACAGCCGGGCGGCCCCTTGCCGCCCCGCCGGAAAGCCTTAAAAAAGACTGGAGATGCCGTTGGATGTGCCGGATGCCGCGCCGCTCTCCTAAGAGCAGGGTGCGCGAGGGGGAAGTTCGGGAGCCGGCAGCCCGCTAGTAGCTCGCCACAGAAAAAGAGACGGGGTTTCCTGTAGGGGCGGCCATCATTCCTGGGTTGACGATGTACTATTTCGTCGCCTGGGGCCAGCGCACGAAGAACCCGTCGGCCCAGACGATGTCCTCGTCGAAGTCGGCGGGCTCGAACGCGCCAACGCTGTAGGGCCCGTCCGAGAATTTCCCATCCTTCCCCGGGCTCCGGATCATCATGACCTGCTGCGCCATGGGGTCTTTGACGTTCAGGTAGTACTCGTAGGGATGGCCCCAGCCGTCCGTTTTCGGGAGCTCCTGCAGGTAGTCGGGGACCAGAATCTTCTCGAGCTCTTCATGGGAGATCGGAGGATAGTTCTCGAGGTCGACCGGAGGGGTCTTCTTCTCGGTCTGCGACTGGCCGGCGGCCGCGGCTCCGACCTGATCGGTGAGCCAACTGAACATGGCCGTGCCGGTGTTCCGGATGTCGGAGATCGTCCGCTTCTGGCGGGTTCCAGGGCTGGCGGAGCCCTCCCGTTCCCTTTTCGCTTGCGCGATCATGTCCTCGAGCTCCAGGGCATGCTCTTTCACCCGCCTCAGCCCGAGATCGGCGGCCTGCTTCATCAGCTCCGGCATCACCGCGAGAGCCTTCTGGCCGACCGGCGTCCTGTAGAACGCCGAGAGCTCTCGAATCTCTTTCTCCGAGAATGCATTCATGTAGAGGGCCACCATCTCGGACTCCAAGTCCCCGGCGGCGAAGATCTTTCGGTACCATGTGCGGAACACGTCCTCATAGGGAGCGAGATCCGGATTGTCACGGATGACCACCATCATCGCTTCGGCTCCCGCCTCGGCGGTCTTTTCTCCGCCAATCAGGCGGTACATCTCCCGAGCCGCCTGTTCGTGAGAAGAAGGCTTCCCGGCCTGCTGCGCCGGCAAGGCGAGGGGCAGGAAGAGAACGGCGATCCAACCAAGGCCTGCAAGGAAGGCGGGCTTTCGCATTACGGGGTCTCCTTGGGAGGATATTCTACGGCGTTTCCGCGAGCGTGTACTCGAATTCGTAGGAGTGCTTCCCGTCCGCGATCTGGATGGTCATCCGTCCCGCGAGCCCCACGAGCTGGCCGGTGCCGGAGTCGGGCACCACGGTGATGGAAAGCTGCGGCTCGCCACGCGTCATGGTGCCGCTGTGCTGGAGCGCGAAGGTGCCGCTCTTCCCCTTGAGCGTGCCGGTCACCTTCTCCATCGCCACGTAACCGGCCGAGCCCTGGACGCTCGTGCTGAAGGCGAGCATCTCCCCCAGGCTCGTGGCTTCGAGATCGCCGTGAAACTTCTTGTCGAGCGACATCCTGCCGACCGCGGGGCCGGCGGATTTGTCGTCCTGTGTCTGGGGGGTCAATTTGACTTCGAAGGTTCCGCTGGCGTGCTGGGTCATGGGGGCCTCCGGAGGTTTGCCGGGTGTTTGCGAAGGGGGCTGAGGATCGGAGAAGGCGACTGAGCCGGCGAGGAGGCAGAGGCCGGCGAGGAGGACGATGGCTGTGCGGGATGGGTTGGTCATGATGGTCTCCCTGCATCCTGGACATCAATGATCTGCCGAAGCTGTTGGGCAAGCTCGGGAACCTTCGTCTCGGCGACGTCCCAAACAATGGCGTAGTCCACGTCTACGTAATTGTGGATCAGCCGGTCCCGCATGCCGGCGGCCTTCTTCCACTCGATCTCGGGGTGCTTCTCACGGAAATCCGGGGGAATCCTTTTAGCCGCTTCTCCGATGATCTCGAGGCTGCGAACGAAGGCTCGTTTCTTCACCTCGTCCTGGAAGAAATCCGCGAAGGAGGTCTGGCCGACCTGAGCGGCGAGGAAATCCGCTTCCTGGAGAATGTCGCGCAGCAACTCAAGCAGCGTTGAAGGTTGCATAGCGGACCGTGGGCAGGATGAGGCGGGCCTTCCTGTCGCTCAACGAGCCGTCCGTGACCAGATCGATGGGGCGACCCAAGATCTTCTCGAGCAGCTCGTGGATCGCAAAGAAGTTGTCGTAGTTCTTCATCCCGGCTTCGAACTCCAGGTAGACGTCGACGTCGCTATCCGGCCGTCCTTCGCCGCGGGAGAACGAGCCGAAGATACCGATCCGCCGGACACCGAAAGCACGGAGCTCGGAGGCATGGGCTTCGATGAGGTCCAAGGGTTCCATCCCAGGACAGATTAACCCGCCCTCGGAGTTGGCGCAACCGGGGCGGAACGGCTCACCGCCCTCCATCCAGATCCAGCTCCACGATCGCCCCGGCGATCTCTCTCAAGAGGTCGTCGTCCTCTTCTCCAATGCCCAGATCCACCATGTCAGCCGTGGTCTCGCGGACGAGGTCGGAAAGGAGGTCGTCCTCGGGGTAGGCGGTGAGCGGGGGGACGGCTTTGAAGGGTTGGGCGCGGGTTTCGATCGTCTCGTGGAGGAAGTTGGCGTAGGCGCGGGCGGAGCCTTCCAGGGTGTGATGCTCGGCCATGTGGCGGCGGGCGTTTTCCCCCATCTGGCGGCGGAGAGGCAGGTCGGTGGCGAGGAGACGGAGGTAGGCGAGGAGGAGGTCTTCCTCGGTGTCGTTCAGATCCACCTTGGCGCAGCAGTCGTCGGGGATCTCGGCGAAGGAGCCGGTGTTGTTGACGATGAGCGGCTTGCCCAGTCCCAGGAGACGGATGACGGTTCCGGAGGTTTCGCCGGAGGTGGGGTGCCGGAGGTTCACGGCCACGTCGGTCGCCTGCATGTGGAGGAGGAAGCGGTCGAGATCGAGACGGCCGGTGACGGTGACGCCGTTTTGGAGCTCGGGGGTGAAGATGCGGGCAAAGTCGTAGTGCGGAGAGACCTCTCCGGCGAGGAGGAGGCGCGCGGACGGATGCTCGCGGCGCAGGCGGGCGAAGGCGCGGAGGAGAACGTCCACGCGCTTGGCGGCGGTCAGGAATCCGAAGGTGGCGATCACGAAGGCGTCCGGCGGGATTCCCAAGGCGGCCCGGGCCTCTCCGGCGGTGGGGGCGGGGAGAGCGTCCAGGCTGAGATGGTGCGGGATGACCGCAAGGCGCGCGAGCGGGCGCGAGGCAAGGACGCGGTCCCGCGTGAAATGGTTGTGAACGATCACGCCCAGGCTCGCGTCCACCGCGCGCTCGAACAGGGGATAGCTCCAGGGATCGAGCGGCACGCCGGTCGCGAGGCAGCGCCGCGCCATGGCCTCGCCGGTGCGGCCATAGGCGTAGCGCATTTCGCGGACGTAGCCTTCGGGATCGCCGGAGAAGAGGGTCAGATCCCGCACGAGATGGTGGAGCACGGCTTCGTGGAGCACGACGACACCGGGGTTTTCCAGAAGGGAGCGGTAGAGGGCAGCGTGATAATCCCGGTTGTTCCCGAGTTGGTAGATGACGGCGTCCACCTGCCCCCGCGCGAGGAGGCCGGGAAGATCGCGCGGTGCGTGGATCGGAAAACGGGCGGCGAGATCCGCCTCGGGGCGGACGCCGTCGTCCACGATCAGCTCGACGTCGCAATGGTTGGCGAGATGCGGCAGCAGCTCGGCGCTGTAGTCGGCGATGCCGGAGCGCTGGGGCGGGAGGGGGCTCCAGTAGGCGATCCTCACCTGCGGTCCCCCTGCGCACCCCAATGTAGAGACGCCCCGTGGGGCGTCTCTACATTGGGGTGCTTGGCGGGGGCGTTCATCGCGTCAACGTTTCGATCACCCGGTCCCACGTGATCTCCCGCACCTTGCGCTGGCCGGCCTCGCCCATGGCGCGGGCCTTTTCGCGGTCCCGGAAAAGGTTGTCGAAGCGGGCCCCGATGTCTTTTGGCGCGTCGGACGAGCAGACGTAGCCGTTCACCCCGTCTTCGACGAATTCGAGGACTCCGCCCGCGTCTCCGGTCGTGATCACGGGCTTTCCCGCTTTGTAGGCTTCGACGGTGACGTAGCCGTAGTCTTCGTCGTGCGGGGCGTAGTAGACGCCCAAGGCGTTCGCGTAGTGCTCGACGACGTCCTTGTCGTCCACCCAGCCGAGAAAATCGACGCGGCCGGCGACTCCCAGGCGGTCAGCCAGGGATTGCAGGTTTTCTCGCTCGGGACCGGTGCCGGCGATCTTGCAGCGGACGGGGGTTTCGGTGTGCTGGAGCGCCTTGATCAGCAGGTCGAAGCGCTTCAGCGGATCGAGCCGGCCGATGGTGAAGAAATAGTCTCCGAAATCCCCTGGATGATACAGAGCGTCGAGCCGGGGCGGCGGGTAGAGGACTTCGGCGGGAACCTGGTTGAAGCGGCGGAGGCGGTCGGCCACGTTGCCGGAGATGGTGTAGACGGCGCGGGCTTCGGAGAGGGTCCGGCGGTCCATGGCGCGGATCATCTCCAGGGCTTTCGCGTCCCGCGGCTGGGTTTCGGAAAAGTCGCTGTAGCGGGTGCCCAGGAGGTCGTAGACCTGGCGGAGCTGGTGGACGAGCCAGACGACTTTGTTTGGGTGCTTGACGAGGTAGGAGGGGAAGCGGGTCGCGATGACGAGGTCGATCCGCTTGCCCGCGGCCTCGGTCAGGTTCACGAGGCGCCAGGCGAGGCTGCTCTTGAACAGCTCGGTGCGCGTGGGCCAGTGGAAGGGGATCGTGACGACGTCCACCTCGAAGCCG
>DATEIO010000027.1:0-2752 GCA_035278895.1 Thermoanaerobaculia bacterium
GGCCGCCTGGGCGGGCTCGACCGCGCGGGCCCGGCCCGTGGGCGCTGCGGGCGGCTCGAGCTCGTCGAGAAAGAGCGTCCGCGCCCCGTGGGCCGGCAGCTGGCCGGCGAGATCGCGGCGGCCGAGGACCAGGGGGGCGCGCGCCTGCTCCAGCATGTAGGCCAGGCGCTCCCGCGGATACGCCGGGTCCAGGGGCAGGTAGACGCCTCCCGCCTTGAGGATCCCGAGGAGGGCGACCGCGATCTCCGGGACACGGGGCAGGCAGACGCCCACCAGGTCCTCCGGACCGATGCCCAGGCTTTGCAGGGCTCCGGCCAGACGGTCGGAAGCCTGGGCGAGCTCGCGGAAGGTGAGCTGCCCGTCCTCTCCCAGGATCGCCGGAGCGTCAGGGGTCCGGCGGGCCTGGCCGTCCACCCGCTCGTGGACCGGCAGCGCGGCCGGCGGCAGGCCGTCGTTCCAGGCGTAAAGCACCTGGTGGAGCTCGTGCGCGGGGAGCAGCGGCAGCGCGGAGACCGGCCGGGACGGATCGGCCGCCGCGGCCGCCGCGAGCGTCGCCAGGTGCTCCAGCATGCGCGCGGCCGTGGCCCCGTCGAACAGGTCGGTGCTGAAGCGCAGCGCCGCGTGGAAGGCTCCGTCCGCCTCGTCGACGAACAGGCTCAGGTCGAAGTGCTCGGGGGGCTCCGCCAGGCGGATGGGAGCGAGCTCCAGGCCCGCCACCCCGGCCGCGTCCGGGGGCACGTTCTGGACCGCGAAGAGGACCTGGAAGAGCGGCTGGCGGCTGACGTCCCGGTACGGGCGCAGATCCTCGACCAGACGCTCGAACGGCAGGTCCTGGCGGGCGAAGGCGGCGAGGGCCGCGGGCCGGATCCGCTCCAGGAGGGCCGTGAAGGCCGGATCTCCCCCGAGGTCGGTCCGCAGCACGAGGGTGTTGGCGAAAAAGCCGATCAGCCCCTCGATCTCGGAGCGGTTGCGGTTGGCGATGGGGGACCCCAGGACAACGTCGGTCTGCCCCGTGTAGCGGGACAGGAGGGTGGCGAAGACAGCGAGCAGGGTCATGAAGGGCGTGGTGCCGTGCGCCTGCCCCAGGGCCCGCAGGGAGCCGGCCAGGTCCGCGGCCAGGGTGCGGGTGCGGACCGCGCCCCGGAAGGAGGGGAACGGCGGACGCGGCCGGTCCGTGGGCAGCTCCAGGGCGGCGGGGGACGAGACGAGGACGCCGCGCCACCAGGCGAGCTGCTCCTCCAGGACCTCGCCGCGCAGCCAGTCCCGCTGCCAGAGGGCGAAATCGGCGTACTGGACCGGGAGCTCCGGGAGGGGAGACGGGTCCCCCGCGGAGAACGCGGCGTAGAGGGCGGCCATCTCCCGCGTGAAGATGCCTAGGGACCAGCCGTCGGAGACGATGTGGTGGGTGGTGGTCAGGAGCGCGTGATCCCGGGCCGAGAGGCGGACCAGGGCCGTGCGCATCAGGGGGCCGCGCTCCAGGTCGAAGGGGAGCCGGGCCTCGGTCCGGGCGACGCGCAGCGTCTCGGCCTCCCGGAGGGCCGGAGGGAGCCCCTCGAGGTCGACCCGGGGCAGCGGCTGGACGCCGGGGGGGAGCACCCGCTGGTACGGCTCTCCGTCGCGGGCCGGGAACACGGTGCGCAGCGCTTCGTGCCGGCGCACGATCTCGGTGAGCGCCCGGTGGAGCGCAGAGGGGTCCAACCCGCCGCGGAGACGCAGCGGCGTGGGCATGTTGTAGCCGCTCAGGCCGGGGGCCCACTGGTCCAGGAACCAGAGGCGCAGCTGGGCGAACGAGAGGGGGATCTCCCCTCCCCGGGGCCGGGGCGCGAGGGGCGGAGCCTCCCGGCCCGGCCCGGCCGCCCGGGAGGCCTCCACGGCCTGCGCCAGCCCCGCGACCGTGGCGGCGGTGAAGAACGTTTCCACGGACAGCTCGGCCCCCAGAGCGTCGCGGAGGCGGGAGAGCACCCGGGTGGCGAGGAGCGAGTGCCCGCCCAGCTCGAAGAAGTCGTCGTGGACGCCGACCCGTTCGAGGCCCAGGAGCTGCTCCCAGATCTCCGCCACCCGCCGCTCGGCCTCGTTCCGCGGCGGCGCGTAGCCGGTGGCGAGCTCGGGCCGCTCGTAGCGGCCGGCGGCGGCCGCGGGCTCCCCGCCGGGGAGGGGACGGGAGGCACGGCTTCCGGGAGAGACGAGCACGGGCCCCGCCGCTTCGGTGGCGAGCAGCCGCGCGAGGATCTCGCCGCTCTCCTCTCCGTCGGCCGCGTCCGGCCAGCTCACCAGGAGACGGCCCTCGGCCTCGCTCCAGTCCTCCAGGGTCCGGGCCCGCGCGGCCTCCGCGGGGTCCGCTGCGGCGGCGGGGGCGTGCAGGAGGACGAGGCGCGCCTCCGGATGCTCGGCCGCGAGAGCGTCCCGGAGCGCGTCGAGCTCGGCGAGCGTCGCGGCGCAGAGGGTCCACCAGGCCGCCGGATCGTCCCCGGAAGGGGCTTGCGGAGACGGTGTGTGGAGGGTCACGGCGACCGGGCCGAAGCGCTCGCGCACCGTGGCCATCACCTGGCACAGCCGCGCGGGATCGGCCATCTCGGTCCCGATCCGCCAGACCTCTGCTCCCAGGGGCTCCAGGGCGCGGGCCCAGTCGCCGGGGTCCGGCCGGGCCGAGGCCGGCTCGATCAGGATCAGCCGGAGGCCTCCGCGCAGGGCGGCCCGCTCCACGAAGGCGCGCGCCGGGGCGCCGGGCGCGCCGCTCAGCAGGCAGATCGCT
>DATEIO010000028.1:0-3375 GCA_035278895.1 Thermoanaerobaculia bacterium
GGTTTGCCCGGCCGGCGCTGCTTCTGCTGGCAGGAGCCGGCCTGATCGCCGCCGCGCGGAAGATCCGGCGGCGGCCGTCGATCGACTTCCAGAACCGCGTGGCGTTGATCACCGGCGGCTCGCGGGGGTTGGGCCTGCTGATCGCCCGCGAGCTCGCGGACGAGGGCGCGCGTCTGGCCGTCCTCGCCCGCGACGCCGAGGAGCTGGACCTCGCCCGGCGTGAGCTCGCGGCCCTGGGCGGTCAGCGGGTGCTGGCTCTCCCCTGTGACGTTCGCAACAAGGACGACTGCCGCTGGGCGGTCGAAGCGGTCGTCGAACGTTTCGGCCGCCTGGACGCGCTCGTGAACAACGCGGGCGTCGTCCAGGTGGGCCCCCTGGAGCACATGACGGTCGAGGACTTCGAAAACGCCTTGGACGTCCACTTCTGGGGGCCGCTCCACCTGACGCTCGCCGCTCTGCCCCATCTGCGCAAGCAGAAGGGCGGGCGCATCGTCAACATCTCCTCGATCGGCGGCAAGCTGGCGATCCCCCACATGCTCCCCTACGTGGCGAGCAAGCACGCGCTCGTGGGGCTCTCCGACGGCCTGCGCGCCGAGCTTTCCAAGGAGGGGATCTACGTCACCACCGTCTGCCCGGGCCTCATGCGCACGGGCTCCCACGTCAACGCCCAGTTCAAGGGGAAGCGCGACCAGGAATTCTCCTGGTTCGCGGTCTCCGACGCTCTCCCCCTGACCTCCATGGACGCCCGGCGGGCGGCCCGGAGGATCGTCCAGGCCTGCCGGTACGGGGAGCCGCACCTCACCCTGACCCTCCAGGCCAAGACCGCCGCCGCCGTCGCCACCCTGGCGCCCAACGTCACCGCCCGCGCCCAGGAGCTGGCCAACCGCCTGCTCCCCGGTCCCGCGGGCGAAGACGGCCGGGAAGCCCGCCCGGGCTGGCAAAGCCCCTCCCGCTGGGCCCCCTCGCTCCTCACCCGCCTGTCCGACCAGGCCGCGGTGGAGAACAACGAGCTCCGGCGGATGAGGCAGGCGGAGCGGTATGGGGGGAACGGGCATTAAAGTCCTGCGGGCGCTCCTCCGGGGCGCCCCTCCCCTTTTTCTCTGCGCTAGGATCTCCCGCCGTGGACAACGTCGAGATCGCCCGCATCCTCGAGGAAGTCGCCGACGTCCTCGAAATCCAGAACGCCAACCCCTTCCGCATTCGCGCCTACCGGAACGCGGTCCGCACCGTCGAAACCCAGATGACGCCGCTCCGGCGTTGGGTCGAGGAGAACCGCCCCCTGACCGATCTTCCCGGCATCGGCAAGGAGATGGCGAACCACATCCGGGAGATGGTCGAGACGGGCACCCTGGGATTCCGGGACGAGCTGGTCGCTGAGATCCCCCGCTCGCTCGTCGACCTGATGCACCTGCCGGGCGTCGGCCCCAAGAAGGCGAAGAAGCTCTGGGAGGAGCTCGAGATCTGCTCCGTCGAAGAGCTCGAAACCGCCGCGAAGGAGGGGCGGATCGCCACGGTTCCCGGCTTCGGCGCGAAGACACAGGAAAAGATCCTCGCCGGCATCGCCGAGCACCGCCAGCACACCAGCCGGTCGCTCCTCGCCGACACCGAGCGGTTCGTCCTGCCCCTTCTCGCCTATCTGAACGAGATCCCCGAGGTGGAGCGCCTGGAGGTCGCCGGGAGCTACCGGCGCCGGCGGGAGACGGTGGGCGACATCGATCTCCTCGCGATCGCGACCGATTCAGGACCGGTGATGGCAGGGTTTCTCGCCTATCCCCAGCGAGACAAGATCCTGATGTCCGGCGACACCCGGTCGACGATCACCCTGGGCTCCGGCCTCCAGGTGGACCTCCGCGTCGTGCCTCCGGATTGCTACGGCGCCGCGCTCGTCTACTTCACGGGCTCCAAGGAGCACAACGTGAAGCTCCGCCGCCGCGCCGTCGAGCGGGGCCTGCGCATCTCCGAATACGGCGTCTTCCGGGTGGACGAGAACGATCCCGAGGCCGAAGGGGAGCGGATCGCGGGCCGCGAGGAGGCGGACGTCTACGCCACGGTGGGTCTCGCCTTCATTCCTCCCGAGCTGCGGGAGGACCGCGGCGAGATCGAAGCGGCAGCTTCAGGCAGGCTCCCTCGCCTGATCCGCCAGGAGGATCTGAAAGGCGATCTCCACATGCACTCCACCTGGTCGGATGGCCGGGCCACGATCGAGGAGATGGTCGAAGCCTGCGCGGCCCGGGGCTACGAATACATGGTGATCTCGGACCATAGCAAGGCGCTCGCGATGACCAACGGGCTCGACGCCTACCGCCTGCGCGCGCAGTGGGAGGAGATCGAGGAGGTCCGTGCCCGCCACCCGGAGATCAAGATCCTCCGCTCCATGGAGGTGGACATCCTCTCCGACGGCTCGCTCGACCTGGAAGACGAGATGCTCGCCGGGCTGGATCTCGTCCTCGTCTCCCTCCACTCCCGCCTGGATCTGCCGTCGGATCAGCAGACCGAGCGGGTGCTCAAGGCCCTCGCGCACTCCGAGGTGAACGTCTTCTGCCACCCCACGGCGCGCCTCATCAACCGCCGCAGGCCCGCGGAGATGGACCTGGACGCCGTGCTCGAAGAGGCCGCAAAGCGGGGCGTAGCCGTCGAGCTCAACTCGAATCCCCACCGGCTCGACCTGAAAGACACCCACCTCGCGCGCGCCAAGGAGCTCGGCTGCAAGGTGGTGATCAACACCGACTCCCACCGCCCCGGCGAGCTCGATCTCATGCGCTACGGCATCGAGCAGGCCCGGCGGGCAGGGCTCACGGCGGAGGACGTGCTCAACACGCTGCCGTTTGCGGAGTTTCAGGCGGCGGTCCGGAAGTAAGGATGGGGTAGCTCAGGCGAGAAGCCGGAAGACATCTTCCCGGCTGACCAGCGGAGACCGCTCCCCCTCTTCCAGGGCTCGAACCATGGCCATGTCTTCGACGGCCTCGGCCACCAGCTCGCGGACCAGATCCCTGCGCTCTTCAAGAACCTCGACGAGAGCCGCCTTCAGCAACTCCTTGAGCCTGTCCTCTTCGACCGATACGTTCGCCACCCCATAAGCATAACCCACCCCCTCTACTGTCTGACGTCCCCGACGGGTGCCCCCTTCTCCTTTCCCCAAACGTTTGTAGGAAGTACCGGTACTTACCCTCCCCCTTCCCTTCTTTGTCTCTCGATTCCTGAGCCTGATACGTCCGGACGTCACCGCGATCCTCAAAAAAAGACGTGTTTTGCGGCCATCTTTTCTTTGTGGCATGTCTATTGCTTGCTGAATAGATCCAGACGGGTGGCTCAGCAGGCGGGTGCGACCGACCATCCCGAATACGCAGGACGCACTCTTCCGCAGTAATCCCGAAG
>DATEIO010000029.1:0-2792 GCA_035278895.1 Thermoanaerobaculia bacterium
GTGGCCGAACGCGGCGTCCGGACTGGCAGGGCTGAAGAAGCACCTCCCGCTCATGCCACGGTACTTCGAGCATGCGCTCGCGATTGCGGAGAAGCTTCGCGCCATCCCCAACATAGAGATCGTTCCCGATCCTCCACAAACCCCGATGATGCACCTTCACCTCCGCGTCGAGGAGAAGGCGTTTCTCGCGGTGGCGCGAGAGATCGCAGAGGAGCAGGACCTCTTCACCTGGTCACGAACGTTTCCGTGTGATACGCCAGCCTTTCGCGGCATCGAGCTCACGGTGGGAGACGCAACTCTTCAATTCGCGCCGGATGAGGTGGCCGCGATCGTTCGACGGCTCGCGTCTTGAAACGAAGGTGTTTCCGGCGGCAAGGTTGAGGTGGCATCATGGCTGTATTTGGAAGTGTACAATCAAGACCTAACCACTGGTTGAAAACTGGCCTGACCCAGGCACGGCGAGTCGGTCGCGTCGATATCCGCAGGGACTTCGGGGAAGCGGCTGGTTCAGGTTTTTTGGTCGAGGGTAGCCTGTTCGGTCAAGCCTTCCAAGGTTTACCGCTCTTCCTGACATGCAGGCATGTGATTGAAGCCCAGAGTCAACCTCCTTCAGCTCCTGATATTACGATTCTTTTCGAGGGAATGTTCGACGACAAGTCGCCCCGTGTGACAGCCAAGTGTCACCATGTCCTCGTTGATTCTCCAATCAATCGCTTGAACTATTCCCTTCTCCTGCTCGACCGCTGGCCCGGAACGGTTGCCGATCTCCTTCTCGCTCCGCGGCTGCCACAGCCCGGTGCCAAAGTTTTCGTGGTCAGCTATCCCTGGGGACAGGGGCTTGCGATCACTCTCGATGATAACCAAGTCGTCGCCCGTGAGCTTGCAGACGCAGCGGCAAATCCTCAGGGGCCGGACCAGGCGCACCGCTTCTTCTACCGCGCGCCGACCGAACCAGGTTCCTCGGGTGGGCCCGTGTTCAACGAGAACTGGGAGCTTCTTGGAATTCACAACGGCAGGGGTGATCGCTCGAACTATGGCGTCGTCATCGACGACGTGGTTTCGGACGCCATGAGCAGGCTCGTGGGCCTGTCGCTCTCGAACGACCTCGCGGATGCGATACGCGCTACGGCCCGT
Organism: Thermoanaerobaculia bacterium; assembly: GCA_035278895.1. GTDB lineage: Bacteria > Acidobacteriota > Thermoanaerobaculia > Multivoradales > UBA5704 > DATARR01. The sequence continues at coordinate 1,135 of DATEIO010000029.1, forward strand.
GTGGAAGAGGCGGTTGAGGTTGAGGGTGATCCCGACTATTTTTCGGTTTTCATAAGCTACAGCCATGCAGATTCCGTGTTTGCGAACCGTTTGTACAATGCACTTCAGGCGCGGGGGATCAGGGCCTGGCTGGACGAGAAGCAGATGTTCCCTGGTGACGATATCTATGAAGAGGTCCAGAAGGGCATCCAACGCTGGGACAAATTGCTCCTCTGTGCCTCCAAGGCCTCGTTGACGAGTTGGTGGGTCGACAGCGAGATCGATCGAATCTTCCAGAAGGAACGTACTCTTTTCAAAGAGAGGAAGAAAAAAGTTCTAGCGCTCATCCCTCTCATGCTCGATGACTTCATGCTCTCGCTCTGGGAGAGCGGCAAGGCGCAGGAGGTAAAGAGCCGGATCGCAGCCGACTTCCGGGGATGGGAAGACCAGAAGAAGTTTGAAGAGGTATTCGACCGCCTGGTTCTCGCTCTGCGAGCCGATGCTCGGGCGAGAGAGGCTCCACCTGAGTCAAAGTTGTGATTCCGGCTCCATGCCCCTCGTCGACGATGGCTTTCAGCTGAGTGCCGGCTGATGGGCATGGTGGACGCGATAAGATCCCCCTGGCTTTTATGGAAGGCACCGCCCTCTCCCACTACCGCGTGCTGCACCGCCTCGGGGCTGGCGGGATGGGAGAGGTCTACCTCGCTTTCGATACCCGACTCGAGCGCGAGGTCGCCCTCAAGGTGCTCCCGGAGGCCCTCTCTGACTCCGCTCGCCTCGCGCGCTTGAAGCGCGAAGCGCTGGCGGTGGCGGCCCTCAAACACCCGAACATCGTCACTCTCTACGCGATCGAGGAGGCTGACGGCCGGCCGTTCCTGGTGCTGGAGCTGGTGGAGGGCGAGACGCTGCGCCAGCGCATTCCGGCAACAGGCTTCCCTCTCGAAGAGCTGCTGCGCCTGGCCGTGCCGCTGGCGGATGCCGTGGCTTCGGCGCACGCGCGGGGGGTGACCCATCGCGATCTGAAGCCGGACAACGTGATGGTCACCTGGGATGGGCACTTGAAGATCCTCGATTTCGGGATCGCGAAGCTCCGCTCGCCGCAGGCGGGCAGCGGCGTGGACCGCGAGGCGGAAACCCTGATCTTCGACCCAGCCGTCCACGATGAGACGGCCACCCGCGACGGCATGGTGCTGGGCACTCCGGGCCAGATGGCGCCGGAGCAGATCCGGGGCCAGCGGGTGGACTCCCGTGCGGACGTGTTCGCCCTGGGCATGCTGCTGTTCGAGGCCGCGACCGGCCGGCACCCGTTTCCGGGCCACACTCCGGCGGCGCGCACCCGGGCGATCCTCCACGAGTCGCCCTTCGCCTTGTCGCGCTGGCGTCCGGATCTCCCGCGCGAGCTCGAGCGCCTGGTCGTCCGCTGCCTGGAAAAGGATCCGGAGGAGCGCCTGGCGAGCGCCGCGGAGCTGCGCCACGAGCTCGAAGCGCTCCAGGGGCGCCTGCGGCAGGCGCCGGGCCGGAATCCCGTGATCGCCGTGCTGCCCTTCGTCGACATGAGCGCCGAGCAGGACCAGGCCTATTTCTGCGAGGGCCTGGCCGAGGAGCTGATCAATGCGCTGGCCCGCTTCGACGACCTCCAGGTGATCTCCCGCACCTCGGCCTTCCGCTTCCAGGGGAGG
>DATEIO010000030.1:0-3135 GCA_035278895.1 Thermoanaerobaculia bacterium
CGGCTTCGGCATACGTGTAGGCGAGGTTGAAGCCCCAGCGGCCGTCCGCGCTGATCGGCCGGTCGAGGGTGAGGAAGATGCCGTCGTACCAGGTGCGCCGCGAGGTCGACGTGTAGAACGCGCGCGCGTAGCCCGGAATCGACACGTTGTTGCCGAAGCGGTCTTCGAAGCGGGTGCCCGGCGGCAGGTCGGCGAAGAAGTAGGTGAGGCCGTTGTAGCCCCGCACGCCCGCGTAGGAGAGCGAGCCCAGCCAGTTGCCGAGTTGGTGGCGGATGCCGAGCGTCCACTGGTCGGACCGCGGCGGACGCATCTCGTTGTCGACCAGGAAGATCTCGGGGCCCGGGGCCTGGCCGTTCGCGACGAGCTGGCGCAGGGCCTCGCCGGAGAGGTAGCTCTGCTGCCACCGGAGCGCCGGCACGCCGCAGTTGGGCGCCGGGCTGCCGTCCGCCGAGAAGCAGAAGGAGTAGATCTTGTACTGCTGCCGGTACTGCTCGTCGAAGATGTCGTTCAAGACGACGCGGTCGTAGTACTTGCCCCAGCCGCCGAAGACCACGGTCTTGGCGTCGCCCCGCACGTCCCAGGCGAAGCCCAGGCGCGGCTGGATCATGCCGTAGTACGGATCGCGGTCGTTGCCGTCGGTCGTGAAGCGGCCGAGGTCCAGGAAATCGCGCAGGCACCAGGTGGTCTGCCCGCCCACCGGCTGGCTGTAGGTGCGGCAGGCGCTCTGCATGGCGGCCACGAGCTCCGGCGGCGTCCGGTAGTCGTTGTTGATCATGTTGGATTCATAATCCCAACGCACGCCGAGGTTCAGCGTCAGCCGGCTGCCGATCTGCCAGTCGTCCTGGAGGTAGAGGCCGGCCTGGGTGTTGCTGAACTCGAGCGAGGGATTTCCGAAGCCTACGCGCGCCTGGAACGGGAACTGCCACTGCTCGTCGCTCCGGTACTCGAAGAGGCCGTTTTCGAACAGCTCCTTGGTGACCTCGTAGTCGAGCCAGTTGACGGACACCCCCGTCTTCACCGTGTGGCCGCCCCGCCATTCGAGCGCCCAGGAGACGTCGTCGCGGATGCCGATCTTGTCCTGCTTGAAGTTCTGGGTGGCGTCCCGGCCGCCCACGTCCAGAATGCCGATGAAGTTCTCGCGGGGCGTCGTGTCCGCGAGCGCCGAGGGGCTCCATTCCAGCGTCTGGATCGTGCCGGAGGCCTCGTTCAGGACGTTGCCGATCACCCAGGTGTGCTTGGCCACGAAAGCGTCGGTTCCGACCTCGAAGCTCTCCGCGCCGTCGATCGTGCGCTGGCCGCCGAACCCCCGGATCTCCTGCTCGTCGCGCTGGTAGTAGGTGGCGTAGAGGGTCTGGCCCGCGGTCGGCTGCCAGGAAAGCTTGCCGAAGTAGAGGTCCGATTCGAAGGGGGAGGTCAAAGAGCCGGTCTGGTATTGAGAGAGCCTCTGCTGCACGTTGGCCGGCGCCGAGCTGAAGGAGGACCCGCGGAAGATGTTGGAGATCCGGTCCTGGTCGTTGCCCTCGTAGGAGACGAAGAAGTGCAGCTTGTCGCGCACGATCGGACCGCCCAGGGACAGGCCCATCTGATCGCGCTCGTAGTCCGGCTTCTTCTCTCCGCGCTCCTTCGAAAAGTCGTCCTGCGTGACGAAGTCCTTGTCCTGGTACAGGTAGAAGACGTCGCCGTTGAAGTCGTTGCCGCCCGACTTGGTGACCGCCGTGATCACCGCCGCCGCGGCCTTTTCATACTCCGCCTTGTAGTTCTGGGTGAGCACGCGGAACTCCTGCACCGCGTTCTGGGGGAACGGGTTGCCGCGAGAGGAGTCCTGCATGAAGGCGCCGCCCTGGAGCAGGTCGTTCTTATAGGACAGGCCATCCACGAAGACGTTGACCTGCCGCGCGTCCTGGGCGCCGCTCCGGTACTTCTGCCCCGCCTCGTCCGTGTTGTCCGTGAAGCGGACGCCCGGAGCGAGCGCGGCCAGGCCCAGGAAGTTGCGGTTGTTCTGCGGCAGCGCCTCGATCTGCTGCGTCGTGACGTTGGTCGCGATTTCGGAGCTCTTGGTTTCGAGCAGGAGCTGCACGGACTCGCCGACGACGGTCACGTCCTCGGTGAAGACCTCGGAGGGCGAAAGCACGAGGTCCAGGTCTACGTCCTGGCCGATCAGAACCTGCACGGTGCGGGTCTGGGGCGCGTAGGCCGGAGAGGAGACGGTCAGCTCATACACGCCCGGCTGCAGGCCGGCGAGCGAAAAGCGGCCATCCGCGCCGCTCTTCGCGGTGTAGCGGAAGCCGCTCCCGGTGCCCACCGCCTCGACGGTCGCGTCCGTGAGCGGTCCCGAAGCGTCCCGCACCACGCCCCGGATCGACGACGAGGTCGTCTGGGCGAGGCCCGGCACCACGGCCCCGGCGAGCAGCAGGAGCAGGCACCATCCCGCCGCGAGCCTGGAGATCGAAACATTGCGTCTCATCGTACCCACCTCCTTGGGTGAAGATCGTTCATCGCAGTCCCGTCAGAAATCTCTCCTCCGGATGGGGTCCGGGCGCCACACGAGCCCCGGACCACGAGCGTGGCCGGCCGCACCTCGCGCCGGCGCTCGAAAGCGTCCCCCTCCTCCACCGCCGCGAGCAGCCGCTCCATCGCCAGCGCGCCGAGCTCGGCAATGCCCACCCGCACGGTCGTGAGCGGCGGCGAGAGGAACCGGGCGACCGGAATGTCGTCGAACCCGCCGACCGCGACGTCGCCCGGCACGCGCACCCCGGCTTCCTGGAGCGCGGAGAGCAGCCCCACCGCCATCGAGTCGTTGGCCGCGAAGACCGCGGTCGGCCGCGGATCGAGAGCCAGGATCGCGCCGGCCGCGCGGTGGCCCGACTCCTCGCTGAAGTCGCCCGGGACCTCGATCTCCGGAGCTCCCCCGCCGTAGGTGCGCAGGGCGTCCCGGTAGCCGCGCAGGCGCTCCCGCGCGTCGTAGTTGTCCGGCGCGCCGCCCACGAAGGCGATCCGGCGGTGCCCCAGGGCGATCAGGTGGCGCGTCAGGGCGAGCGCGCCCCCGTAATTGTCGATGTTGATCGCGTCGAAGCCGTCTCCTTCGACGAGGCAGTTCAGGAGCACGACCGGCAGCGCCGCAGGGAGGTTCGCCCG
>DATEIO010000031.1:0-2050 GCA_035278895.1 Thermoanaerobaculia bacterium
GCTTCGTACAGGGCTTCAGCGCCGCGGGGACGAACCTCGTCGTGGTCCGCACGAGCCCGAGCGCGGCCAACGTGGTGGCCTGGGCCATCGACACCTCGGGCTGGCCCGAGGTGAAGGGCACGGTGGCGGGGGAGGACACCCTCTTCATCGCCGTGGACGGCGAGGAGGACCAGAACCGCCTCCTGCAACGCCTGGACGACTTCCTGGGATAAGGACTACAGCGGCACCACCTCGACCAGGGCCGAGCCGGTCTTCAGCATGTCGATCCTGCCGGCCGCGGCGTGGGAGAGGTCGATGACGCGGTCCTGCGGGAAGGGGCCGCGGTCGTTGATGCGGACCATGACGGTCTTGCCGTTCGTCAAGTTCCGGATCTCGGCGTAGCTGCCCAGGGGGAGGGTGCGGTGGGCGGCGGTCAGCGCGTTCATGTCGAAGGGCTCGCCGCTCGCGGTGAGCTCGCCGTGGAGCTCGGGGCCGTACCAGGAGGCCCAGCCCCGGGCGGCCGCCCCCATCACCCGGCCGTCGTGGTCGCGCAGGGGGCGCGAGCCCATCTTTCCCGGGAGGCCGGGGGCGTGGTCCTCGGGGAGGGCGGCCTGGAGGCTCGGGTTTCCCATCTGGGACTCGGCGGGCGAGCCGGTCGCGACCACCAGCCCCGTGTAACCCACGAGCGCCATTCCCGCCACCCAGGCAAAGCCCAGGATCTTCCGGCGGACCGGAGCGTTTTCAGACGAAGCAGGGCGATGTCGTGTCCAGGGCATCCTGACCTCCTCGACCGTCTGGCCTTATGGGTGGACCTAGGATAACAAATCGGGGCCGGGAGAGATTCCCCCGGGGGCAGGCGAGACTTTTGCTAGGGGCGGGGTGGGAGGTACGGTCCCCCTTTGCGCGTTCTGGTGATCGACGACAACCCGGACGACCGCGCTCTCGTCCGGCGAGCTCTGGAGAAGGAGCTCCCCGGGATCGAGATCGAGGAGATCCGCGATTCGGAGGAGCGCTCCCGGGCGTCGGAGCACGAAGACCGGGCCCGGCTCCTGGCCGCCGAGCGCGAGGCCCGGGCCGCGGCCGAGGCCGCCGGGGTGATGAAGGACGAGTTCCTGGCGACCCTGTCCCACGAGCTGCGCACGCCCTTGAACGCCATCGTGGGCTGGGCCCGCCTGCTCCGGAGCGGCACGCTGGACGCCGAGCGCACCGCGCGCGCCCTGGAGACGATCGAGCGCAACGCCCACTCGCAGTCGCGGCTCATCGAGGACCTGCTCGACGTGTCGTCCATCATCTCCGGCAAGATGAGCCTGGAAGTCCGGCCCATCCAGCTCCCTCCCATCCTCGACGCGGCGCTCGACGCAGTGCGTCCGGCCGCGGAGGCCAAGGCGATCCGCCTCGAGCGCTCGTTCACCCCGGAGACGGTGATGATCCAGGGGGATCCCGACCGGCTGCAGCAGGTCGTCTGGAACCTCCTGGCCAACGGGGTGAAGTTCACGCCCGAAGGGGGGAGCGTGCGGATCTCTTTAGAGCGGCGGGGCCAGCGCGCCGTGATCACGGTGAGCGACACGGGCCGCGGAATCGATCCGGGGTTCCTTCCCCACGCGTTCGAGCCCTTCCGCCAGGCGGACGGCAGCATCACGCGCTCGCACAGCGGCCTGGGCCTGGGGCTCGCCATCGTCCGGCGGCTGGTGGAGCTGCACGGCGGCACGGTCTCCGCCGAGAGCGCGGGGCCGGGGGAGGGGGCGACGTTCGTGGTGCAGCTCCCCTTGCGGGCGGAGCTTTCCGAGCGCCGGGCGAAGGACGGCGGCGGCTCTCCGGAGAGCAGCGGGCTGGAGTGCCCCCCGCAGCTCCACAGGCTTCGGGTGCTCGTGGTGGACGACGAGCCCGACGCCCGCGAGTTGCTCCTCACCCTGCTCGAGGACTGCGGAGCCCAGGTGGAAGCCGCCGCCTCGGTCCGCGAAGCCCTGGAAGCCTTCCCGCGGCTCCGCCCCGAGGTCCTGATCTCCGACATCGCCATGCCGGGCGAGGACGGCTACGACCTGATCCGCCAGGTGAGAGCCCTCCCCGCCGG
>DATEIO010000032.1:0-3188 GCA_035278895.1 Thermoanaerobaculia bacterium
CCTGGAGATCCGGTACACCAAGGCCGAGATCCTCGAGGCCTACCTGAACGAGATCTACCTGGGAGGCGCGGGTGGCGTGTCTCTCCTGGGCGTGGGCGCGGCCTCGCGGGCCTATTTCGGCAAGGACGCGAGCCAGCTCGACCTCTCCGAGGCGGCGACCCTCGCGGGCATCATCCGCTCCCCGGCCAACTACTCGCCGCTCACCCACCCCGAGCGGGCGAAGGAGCGGCGCGACCTCGTGCTCCAGCGGCTCGCGAAGCTCAAGCGGATCGAGCCGGAGCGGATCGAGCAGGCGCTGCGGCAGCCGTTGACCGTGGCGCCCGAGCCCATCGTCCGGCGCCGCGCCCCCTACTTCGCCGACGCTGCCGCGCTCGAAGCCCAGCGGCGGTATGGGATCGAAGACCTGGCCGACGGCGGGTACGTGCTCTTCTCGACGATCGACTGGCACAACCAGCAGGCGGCCCAGAAGGCGGTCACCTGGGGCCTTGAAAAGGCCGAGGCGGGGTATCAGAAGGGCCGCAACAGCTCTCCCCTTCAGGCGGCGCTCGTCTCGATCGATCCCAAGACCGGGGGCATTCTCACCTACATCGGGGGGCGCGGCTACGAGCAGAGCCAGTTCGACCGCGCGGGCCGGGCGCTGCGGCAGGCGGGGAGCGCGTTCAAGCCGATCGTCTACGCCGCGGCCTTCGAGGCGAAGAAGGCCTCGCCTTCCCAGTTCCTGGAGGACTCTCCGCTCACCCTGCAGCTCGCCGGCCGGTCCTGGAGCCCGAAGAACGACGACGGCAGCTTCCACGGCTGGGTCACGGTGCGGAGCGCGCTCGAGAAGAGCTACAACCCGGCCACCACCCGGCTCGCTTTGGAGGTCGGCATGGAGCCGATCGTGAAGCTCGCGCACGACATGGGGATCACCTCGCCGATGCGGCCTTTGCCGTCCATGGCGCTCGGGGCCGCCGAGGTGACGCCGGTCGAGCTCGGGGCGGTCTATGCCACGCTGGCCGCCGGGGGCGTCCGGCCGCCGGTGCACGGCCTCGCCGCCTTGCTGGACCGCTACGGCAAGCCCGTCGGCGGAACGGAGCTCCCCGAGCCGGAGCGGGTGCTGTCCCCCCAGACGGCCTATCTGGTGACCTCGCTCCTCCAAGGGGTCCTGGAGCGCGGCACGGCCCGCGGGGCCGCCAGCGGTCTCAAGGGAGACCTGGCGGGCAAGACCGGCACCACCAACAAGCGGCGGGACAGCTGGTTCGCCGGCTACTCCCCCGAGCGGGCGACCGTCGTCTGGGTGGGGTACGACGACAACTCGGTGACCCGCCTCTCCGGCGCCCGGGCCGCCCTCCCGATCTGGGTCCGCTTCACCTCCCAGGTGGCTCCCCGAGCGGGCTACTCCACCTTCCTCCAGCCGCCGGGGATCACGACCGCCACGATCGATCCCACCACGGGTCTCCTCGCGACCGAGTACTGCCCCGCCGTCCTGACCGAGGTCTTCCGCCAGGGCGAAGCCCCCACCGAAGTCTGCAACCGCCACGGAATCGGGTCTGACGTGCAGGTGGCGGAGGTCGGAGAGGATGGAGATGAGGAGATCGGAGGCGACGAGGGCGAGGCGGCCGTCGCGGAAGCCCGCGAGGAGCGGGCCGAAGGGGCGAGGGAGGAGAAGAAGCACCCCTTCCGCCGCTGGCTGAAAAAGGTCTTCGGGAGTGGGGACGACAAGGACCGGGACCGGAAGGATCGCAGGGGAGAGGACGGTGGGGAGGGGCGTCCGCCGGTCTGAGAGGTCTTCTTTCCCGGGAATTTGTACCTCCGCATTCGCGCTATGATGGTGTGCTCGGCTCTCCCGGAGCGCCGCAGGGATGAACCATGGCGGGGACGCCTTCCGGGGAGACGGACGCTCAAAAGATGTCCAACAAGCCTTCGATCCTGGTCGAGCGCGCTCGCACGCACAACCTGAAGGGGGTCGACTGCCGGGTGCCGCATCAGGCGGTGACGGTGGTGACCGGCCCTTCGGGCGCGGGCAAGTCGTCGCTCGCCTTCGACACCATCTTCGCCGAGGGGCAGCGGCGGTTCGTCGAATCGATGTCCACCTACGCCCGGCAGTTCCTGGACCAGATGGAGCGCCCGCCTGTCGACTCCATCCAGAACGTGCTGCCGGCGGTGGCGCTCGAGGCGAAGAACGCCGTCAAGAACGCCCGGTCGACCGTGGGCACGATCACGGAGGCGATGGACGTGCTGCGCCTCCTCTTCACCCACCTGGGCGAGGTCGGCTGCCCCCGGGGGCACGGGCCGGCGCGCAGCTTCTCTCCCGAGGAGGCGGCCGACGAGCTCGCCTCCGGCGCTGCCGGCGAGAGCTTCACGCTGATCGTCCGCCTGCCGCGGCCGAAGAAGGGGGCGGACGAGGCGCTGGCCGAGCTGATCCGCCAGGGGTTCCAGCGCCGGTGGAAGGATGGCGAGGTCGTGCGCATGGAGCCGGGCGAGAAGTGGCCGGCGAAGCTCGATCCGCTGCCGCTCGTGCTCGGCCGGTTCACGGCGAAGCCGGAGACGGCGTCGCGCATTCTCGACACCCTGGAGCAGGGCTACCGGATGAACGGCGGCCGGGTAGAGGCCATGGGATCCGCGGGCAGCCGCCTGTTCAGCCGGGAGCTCTCCTGCCCCGTGTGCGGCGAGGCGGTCCGCCGGCCCACGCCCCCGCTCTTCTCGTTCAACTCCCCTCTCGGCGCCTGCCCCGAGTGCCAGGGGTTCGGCCGGGTGATTGGCATCGACCGCGAGCGCGTGATCCCCGATCCGCGGCGCACGCTCTCGGAGCGCCCGATCGCGCCCTGGAACACGCCGGCCTACGAGGAGCTCTACGACGCGCTGCTCGCCGCCTGCAAGAAGCGCAAGGTGCCGCTCGACGTGCCCTGGATGGACCTCCCGGAGGAGGACCGTGAGTGGATCTGGAGCGGCCCGGGGAAGTTCGTGAACCTCCTGGAGTTCTTCGAGTGGCTGGAGCAGCGGACGTACAAGGTCCACGTGCGCGTGCTTCTCGCCCGCTACCGCTCTTACACCGAGTGCCCGGAGTGCCGGGGCACGCGCTTGAAGCCCGAGGCCGTGGCCGTGCGGCTCGAGGGGAAGAACCTGCCACAGCTCACCGCCCTCTCCGTGGAGCAGCTCCGGACGTGGCTCCGCGAGCGGCGGTGGACGCCCCGGCAGCGCGAGGTCGC
>DATEIO010000033.1:0-4005 GCA_035278895.1 Thermoanaerobaculia bacterium
CGGCCGGACCGCGCCGGGCCTCTTTCCGGAAGCCGAAAAGCTCCGGGGAGACCGGGGGAGAGACCTCGCGGCCCTCGACGGCCGGAGGTGGGACGCGGTGATCGACGTCAACGCCTACCTGCCGCGCCAGGTCCGCGCCACCGCGGAGCGGCTGCGGAACGCCGTGGACCGCTACGTCTTCATCTCCACGATCTCCGTCTACCGGGATCTTTCGGTGCCGGGAACGATCGAAGAGAGCCCGCTCGAGGAGCCCGTGCCTGGGGACGAGGACGCGAGAGAGGTGGGCCCCGGCGCCTACGGCCGCCTGAAGGTCCTCTGCGAGAGGACGGCCGAAGCCGCCTTGCCCGGGCGGGTGCTCCACGTGCGGCCCTGCATCGTCGTCGGCCCCCACGATCCCACCGGCCGTTTCACCTATTGGGTGGACCGGGTGGCGCAGGGCGGCGAGGTCCTCGCTCCCGGCCGTCCCGAGCGCGCCGTCCAGATCATCGACGCCCGCGACCTCGCCGCCTGGGTCGTCGGAATGACCGAGCGCCGCGAAACCGGCGTCTACAACACGGTCGGTCCGGAGAGGGTCCTCCCCATGCGCGACCTCCTCGAAACCTGCCGCGCCGTCTCCGGCAGCGACGCGGCCTTCACCTGGGTGAGCGACGCCTTCCTGGAGAAGCATGGCCTGGAGCTCCCCCTCGTACACCCCGAAGACGATGCCGTCGACAGCTCCAGGGCCCAGGCCCAAGGCCTCACCTTCCGCCCCCTGGCCGAAACCGTCCGCGACCTTCTGCGCTGGAGCGTCCCGCCGCAAGAGCGGGACTCGGACAAGCTCTCGCCCGAGTGCGAAGCCGATCTCCTGCGCGAGTGGCACTCCCGGGGGGCCGCGTGACCGGGCTCGTCCTGAAGTGGATCTTCGGCCTGCTCTTCGTGCTGGCGGGAATCGCCCACTTCGTCCGTCCCGACGTCTACATGAAGATCATGCCGCCCTATCTGCCCTGGCATCGGGAGCTGGTCTACCTGAGCGGCTTCTTCGAGATCGTCCTCGGCGTGCTCTTCCTCATTCCACGCTTCACCGCCCCGGCCGCCTGGGGCCTCATCGCCCTGCTGATCGCAGTCTTCCCCGCGAACCTCCACATGGCCCGGCATGCGGAGCTCTACCCCGGGATTCCTCCCGTCCTCCTCTGGCTCCGCCTGCCGCTCCAGGGCCTGCTCATTGCATGGGCCTACGCGTACACCCGATGATTTCTGAAGCAGCACCATGACCCGGCACCTCGTTCTCCTCGGCGACGTGCACCTGTTCTCGTAGTACGCTGGCCAAAGAGGGGCCATTGTGAAAACCCAGCACTATCACGTTCTGCTCGAATGGGACTCCGAGTCGGGTGTGTGGGTGACCTGTGTCCCGACCCTGAAAGGGCTCTCGACCTTCGGAGAAACGAGAGAAGAAGCGTTCGCCAACACTCGGGAGGCGATCCTGGGTTATCTCGAGGCGGCTCAGAAAGAAGGAATGCCCCCTCCTGAATCCGCAGAACTGGTGGACCTTGAGGTTGCTGTCGATTGACGCGTCTCCCTCCCAAGTGGCACCACCTTCTGCACATCTCGACGAAGTCAGCCCAAAGGGCGGCAGTTGAATAGCCCGGCACGTCAGTGCCGGGTAGGGGCGTCCAGGAAGAGGAAGCCCTCGGAGAGGGCGACACCCAACGCTGAACGTGGAGTGTCGCCCCTTGGGGCTCGTGAAGGTCGGGAGGACGCGTCCCCGGCGCTCACGCGCCGGGCTATTCAAATGCCGCCCTCTGGGCTCCCTTCAAAAGATGTGTATAAGGGAGTACCCCAAGGGGAGGTTCTTGCGGCTCTCCAACGCGGGGGGTTTACGCTGACCCATGTCCGTGGTAGCCATCATTACCTGCGAAAGTCGGGAACCGGGCTCGTGGTCGTGCCGGTCCATGGCATCGCTCCCTGCCCGCCGGTACATTTCATTCGATTCTTCGCCAAGCTGGCCTGACGGCGGACGAATTCCAACGGTTGTTGTAAGGTCGATAAACAACCCGGCTTTGCGGCCGGGCTGGTTCTGCACCGAGCCCGGCGACTACGTGAACCCGATCGAGCCTCCGGGGGCTAGCATAGCGAGTCAGCGTGTAACAAAAATCGGCGCCGGACGCCTGTCCCTGAATCCGGAAGCTTCAATTCCGGAGCTCCGGAACAAGGGGCTAGGCTCAGATACCTGCCTCGGAAAGGAAGGTCCCCATGTCTCCCCATTACCTTCTCCTCTACAGTGTGGTCTGGTGGGTCTTCGTAACCATCGCGGCTTTCCTGGCATCGGTCCTGTTCTGGAACAAGGGATTAGCCAATCTCAGTGGAACGCCGCCGGGAGCGCAGACCCTGAAAGTAAGATTGACGGGGGCTGGCGCAATCTGGGGTTTCACTCTGATTGTCTTCTTCTTCATCGATCCGACGAAGGGCTACCGGGAAATGAACACCCCGGAGCTGTTCGATAGCGGGATCGATGTGAGTCGATTGCCGGGAGTCGACCTCAGTAACGGACACGTCGCGATCGAGCTGATCAACAAAGAGCTGTCTTTCACTCTCGCGCCGGATGGGAAAAACCACCTGGTCCCGGATCGCCCGATGCCGGCAGGCATCTACGAAGTGAGGGTGATAGATACCGTGACGGGCGAGACGCGCTCGATCATGCACTTGAAAGTGCCGGCGTCCTGAGGTTGAGGATCTGTAACAAAGAAAGGAGGTGTCCAATGGTCCGCGTTTCAATCATGACCCTGTTCTTGTTCATGCTCATCGCCAGTGAGGCCGTGGCTCTCCGCGGAAAGGTCTTGATGCGGGGTAACAATGCACCGGTCTCCCAAGCGGTCGTCGAATTCAGCTCCGGCTCTAGCACCGCCAGAGCTGTCACGATCGACGATGGCTCGTACTATGTACCTCTCTCCGAGGGTGTGTACGACGTGAAGGTGACCTTTGGAGGGCGTGATCACCAAGTCAGGGTGGAGGCGAAGGAGAACCAGATCATCTACATTGAGCCCTGAGCTTGTCTTGGTCAGCCGGAGGGGAGGTTCTCTTCGGAGGAGGTACAAGAATGAAGATCAAAGAAAAACCCGGCGCAAGCCGGGTTTTTCAGCCTGGGCTGTGCGGGAACAACCTCCTCCGCGGGTCAGGCCGGGCAGTGGGCCAACAGGAGCCCGGAAGGAAGGGTGGTAAACTTTCCCGCATGGCTGGGCTGAAGGTTGAAATCGAGCTTCCACGGAACCTGTTGGCGGCCTTGGACATTCAGGAGTCCGAGCTGGGGCGGTTGGCCAAGGAGTGGGTGCTCCTTGAGCTTTTCCAGGAAGGCAAAATCTCGGCCGGCAAGGCCGCCGAAGTGCTGAGTCTGTCGAAAGCTCAGTTCATTGAGCTGTTGAACCAGCGCAACCTTCCTTATCTCGACGCGGATCGAGAGGAACTGGAGCGCGAGGTTGCAGCGGCTAGAGCCGCCAGTAAACCATACCGGCCCTAGCGTGAGGCTCGTCGTCAACTCAGGCCCGCTGATCTCTCTGGCCCGCATCGGCCAGCTTGAGCTTCTCCCTGCTGTGTTTGGTCAGGTCGTATCTCCTCGCGCCGTTTTCGCAGAAGTAACCCACGACCGAACCCTTCCGGGAGCAGAGGCCATCGCGAAAGCCGATTGGCTGAGAGTCATCGAAGTCTCGGATCGCGATGCTGTCGAGCGCCTCTCGGTCTGGCTGGATGTTGGGGAAAGTGAGGTGCTGGTTCTGGCTCAGGAATTGGAGGCTACGGCTGCGATTGACGAGCGGCGTGGGCGAAATCTTGCGGTAACTCTCGGAGTTTCTCAAACCGGCACGGTCGGTATTCTGGTCATAGCCAAGGAGCGCGGTCTGATTTCTGCCGTCACACCGCTGCTCGATCAGCTCCGGATCCATGGGGTTCGTCTTTCTCCCCGGCTCTATGAAGAGGCACGCCGCCTTGCAGGCGAGGAATAAAAAAGCCCGGCCTCGCGGCCGGGCTCGATAACTT
>DATEIO010000034.1:0-9930 GCA_035278895.1 Thermoanaerobaculia bacterium
GCTCAACCGCCCGTCTCCTTGAGACGCTCCCGTAGCCGGGCGATCTCAGCCTCAGCCCGCTCGGTTCTCTCCTCAGCTGCTCTGAGCACCGTTTCCTGTTCCTCGCGGGACAACACCTTCCGACCGGTGGCAGCATCCACCAGGACGGCGCGGTCTCCAGCCGGGGATACCGAGAACCAGAGGCCCGTCTGTTCGGACAGGAGGCGTCCGTCCGGGTCCGGTCGAATCAGCCGGTAACGGCCCCGGGAGCTCAAGCGGTAACCCTTCACATGGAGACGGAATCCGTTTTCGCTCCGGGGAGTATCGACAAGAAAGTACTCGGGGATTCCGACTCTCTCGTAGATCTCGACCTTGTCCACCTCGTCGGCCTCCCGGAGCCGGCGGTCGGCAGGGGAAATGACTTCGAGGACAAAGGAAGGGCGGACCTTCTCCTTGACGAGATCGAAGCTGTTCGGCCGCTTCTTATCCAGGCGGCGGCGGATTCCGTAGATGACGGACACGTCCGGTGCCGGGTTCGGCAGGCCGGGGATGCCCAGGTAGTGCTTCACGTCGGACAGAACCAGGACATCCTCCCTCTTGGAACGGAGGAAGCCGCGGATGTCCGCCGTGAGGTCTGTGGTGGCTTCGCTGTGCCATTCTCCCTGGGTCATCTGGTCCTCGAGCTGCGGATCGAGAAACACCTCGGGGGTGAGGGGCAACTCCAGCAACTCGAGGCGGCCGTCGGGTCGCTCGACCCAGCGCAGGAAGGTGGCGGTGCCGGACGTTTCGTCGTCCGACTCGTTCTCCTTCTGCGGAGGCAGCTTCCTGACGGGCTCAGCCATGGTCCGAGTATACGGAGTCTCCCGGGATGGGTCAAAAGATATCGTGGAGCCGCGATAAAGAAAAGTGGGGGCACGGCGGGGGGCACGGGAGAACGGAACTGAGGGATCCCGGCTCGCGCGAGCGTTTATCCCAGGGGCGCCGGGTTGAACGCCGTCCCGGATCTGTGAGAACCTGCGGCCGGCCACTCCCCCAGGGCCGCGAAATTCTCCTTCCGAGAGCGCTGTTCCCCCCAACGTCCCCTTCCGGGGCACCGTATTTGAGAGAGGCATGACGACGAAGACCCTTCCCCCCGACACGGCCGGCGCCGCACCCCCGAAGCTTTCCGAGCTGACCCCTGAGCAGCGGGCGCTTTTGATGCTGCGCATGCGGCAGAAGGCGGCGAAGCAGGAGGAGACGGCGGGCGGATCTGCGATCCGGCCGGTGCCTCGCGAGCCGAACGCCGAGCTTCCTCTCTCGTTCTCCCAGCAGCGGCTGTGGTTCATGGACCGGTGGCAACCGGGGAGCGCGGCGTACAACATTCCGGCCGCGCTCTCAGTGACCGGCCGGCTGGACGTGGCGGCGCTCCGGTGGAGCGTCTCCGAGATCGTGCGGCGCCACGAGAGCCTGCGCACCGCCTTCTCGGCCGAGCGGCCGGCCCAGGTTGTCCGCAAGGTGGAGCCTCTGCCGGTGCCGGTGGTGGATCTGGAGTCGCTTTCCGGCGAGATCCGGACCTCGGAGCTGGCGCGCCTGGCGGGGGAGGACGCGGTGCGGCCTTTCGACCTCGCGCGCGCTCCGCTGCTGCGGGTCACGCTCGTGCGCACGGGTTCCATGGAGCACGCGATCCTCCTCAACATGCACCACATCGTGTCGGACGGGTGGTCCATGGGCGTGCTCGTCCGCGAGTTCGTGACGCTGTATGCGGCGCGGCTCCGGGGTGTCTCTTCGCCGCTGCCGGAGCTGCCGGTCCAATATCCGGACTTCGCGGCGTGGCAGCGGGAGAAGCTCGGCGGCGCGGCTCTCGAAGAGGAGCTTTCGTGGTGGAGGAAGACGCTCGACGGCGCTCCAGCCGTCGTCTCCCTGCCGCTCGCCAAACCCCGGCCCGCCGCTCGGAGCGGGCGAGGGTTCCAGGTCCCCTTCAGGCTCTCCGCAGAGAGGACCCGGGCGCTGACGGCGCTCGCCCGGCGCGAGGGCGCGACGCTCTTCATGGCCCTTCTCGCGGCGTTCAATGCTCTCCTTTCCCGCTTCTCGGGCGAGGAAGACGTCGTCGTGGGCACGGCCGTGGCCGGCCGCAACCGGGCCGAGCTCGAGGGGATGATCGGCTTCTTCGTGAACAGCCTCGCCCTGCGCTCGGACCTTTCGGGAGACCCGACGTTCCGCGAGCTGCTCGCCCGGGCCCGCGAGGTGACGGTGGGCGCGCAGGGCCACCAGGACGTCCCCTTCGAAAAGCTGGTGGAGGAGCTGCGGCCGGAGCGGGATACGAGCCATCCGCCGATCTTCCAGGCCGTGATGACGCTGGAGAACACTCCCCGGAGCGCGGCCGAGATCGCGGGCCTGTCTCTGGCACCTCTCGATTCCCCCTCGGGCACGGCCCGCTACGACCTCACGCTTTCGGCGATGGAGGTGGAGGGACGGCTCGAAGGATTCCTGGAGGCGAGCCGCGACCTCTACGACGAGATCTCCGCCCGGCGGGTGCTCGCGAGCTTCGAGGTGCTCGTGGCGGGCGCGCTCGCAGATCCGGACCGGCGCCTTTCGGAGCTGCCTCTCATCCCCGAAGCCGAGCTCTGGCAGATCCAGGGGGAGTGGAACGACGCGGCGCTCTCCCGGCCGCGCGGCTCCTTTCAAAAGGTTTTTGAGGAGCGGGTCAGCGACTGGGAAGACCGGACGGCCGTGGCTTCCGGAGACGAGTCGCTCACCTACGGCGAGCTGAACCGACGCGCGAACCAATTGGCGCACCACCTGCGCTCGCTGGGCGTGGGGCCGGAGGTTCTGGTCGGGCTCTCGCTCCCGCGCTCCGTGGACATGGCCGTCGCGGTGCTGGGGATCTGGAAGGCCGGCGGCGCGTACGTGCCGCTCGATCCGACCTATCCCATGGAGCGGCTGGCCGGGATGATGGAGGAGACGCTGCTCCCGGTGATCGTCACCCAGGAGAGCGTGCTCGACCGGCTCCCCACGCACTTCGGCTTCGTGGTCCGCCTGGACGAGGACTGGGACTGGATTGCGAGCAGTCCGGACCACGATCCGGAAGGCGGCGCGGACCCCGGAAACCTGGCCTACGCAATCTTCACCTCGGGCTCCACGGGACGGCCCAAGGGAGTGCTCGTCGAGCACGCCGGGGTCCTGAACATGGCGTTCGCTCAAGCTGCCCTCGCGAACGCGTCGCCGGGCGAGCCCTTCCTGCTGGTCGCGCCGCTCGCCTTCGACGCGGCGGTGTTCGATCTCGTGATGGCGCTGTTTGCCGGCGGCACGCTGTGGATCGCGCGCCAGGACGAGCTTCTGGGGCCGGAGCTGGCGCGTCTTCTCGCGGAGCGCGAGATCGCTTCGCTCACGATCACCCCCTCGGCCCTTTCATCGCTCCCCATCTCCGGTGAAGACCTTCCGGCGTTGCGGCGTCTCTGGGTGGCGGGGGAGGCGTGCCCGCCCGAGCTGGTGGCGCGCTGGGCCCCGGGGCGGCGGTTCTTCAACGCCTACGGCCCCACGGAGACGACGGTGTGGGCCACGGTGGAGGAGGTCGCGGAACCTGGACCGCCTCCCATTGGCCGGCCGGTGGCGAACAAGACGGCCTATGTGCTGGACGCGCGGATGCGCCCGGTGCCGGCTGGCGTGGTGGGCGAGCTGTTCGTGGGCGGACAGGGCACGGCCCGCGGCTATCTCGGCCGGCCGGATCTCTCCGCGGAGCGGTTCGTGCCCGATCCGTTCGGCGGCGAGCCCGGAGCGCGCCTTTACAAGACGGGCGACCTCGTGCGCCAGGCACTGGACGGCCGCCTGGAGTTCGTGGGGCGCAATGACCAGCAGGTGAAGATCCGGGGCTTCCGGATCGAGCTGGGGGAGATCGAGGCGGCTCTCGCTGAGCACAGGAGCGTCCGGGAAGCCGTGGTGATCGTCCGCGAGGAGCGAGGAGACCGGCGGCTGGCCGCGTTCGTCACCGGGGGCGTCTCCGAGGATCTAAAGGTTTTTCTCGCGGAGCGGCTGCCCGCGTACATAGTGCCCGCGTCGATCACGGTGCTCCCTGCGCTCCCCTTGACGCCCAACGGCAAGGTGGACCGCCGGGCGCTCGCGGTGATGGAGACGGAAACCGCTGCCTCCGGCCGCGCCTGGGTGGCGCCCCGCACGCCGCTCGAAGAGCTGCTCGCCGGGGTGATGGCCGTGGTTCTCGGCGTCGAGCGCGTCGGTCTCCGCGATTCGTTCTTTGATCTCGGCGGCCACTCGCTGCTCGCCACGCAGGTTCTCTCCCGGGTGCGCGAAGCGCTGGACGTGGAGATCCCGCTCGCCGCGTTCTTCGAGCATCCCACGGTGGAAGGGCTGGCGGAGCTGGCCGGCCGGAACGTTCCCTCGGTCGCGCCGCCGCTCGTGGCGGAGCCTCGGGGCGAATACCCGCTGCTCTCCTTTGCGCAACAGCGGCTCTGGTTCATCCAGCGGCTCGATCCCGCGGGAACGGCGTACAACATCCCCGGAGCCGTGCGCCTCGTGGGGGCTCTGGACGTGCCCGCGTTCGCCCGGAGCCTCGGGGAGATCGTCCGCCGCCACGAGGTGCTGCGCACCGTCTTCCCCGAGGTGGACGGCCGCCCGTTCCAGGCGATTGCTCCGTGGACGCCTCCCGCGCTTCCGGTGCTCGATCTCACCGCTCTCCCGGCTTCCATGAAAGATGGAGAAGTGGAGCGGCTGGCCCTGGAAATGGCGCGCCGGCCGTTCGATCTCGCGCGCGGGCCGCTCCTGCGCTTGGCTCTCGCGCGGCTGGGGGGGGAGGAGCACGCCGCGCTCTTCACCTTCCACCACATCATCTTCGACGGCTGGTCCATGGGCGTGCTGGTCAACGAGCTGGCCGCGCTCTACACGGCTTCGCCGCTGCCCGAGCCGGCCGTGCAGTACGCGGACTTCTCCCGTTGGCAGCGGAGCTGGCTCTCCGGCGACGTGCTCGCCGAGCAGATCTCCTGGTGGAAGGAGCGCCTGGTCGGCGCGCCGACAACGCTCGATCTGCCGACCGATCATCCCCGTCCGGCCTCACCCAGCGGCCGGGGAAGGCGAACGCCGTTCGCGCTCGGCGCGGATCTCTCGCGGGCTCTCCAGGCCCTCTCCCGCAGCCAGGGAACCACTCTCTTCATGACCCTCCTCGCGGGCGTCCAGACGCTCCTCTCCCGCCTCTCCGGGCAACAGGACGTCTCCGTGGGCACGCCCATCGCCGGCCGCAACCGCCTGGAAACCGAGGGGCTCCTCGGCTTCTTCGTGAACACCCTCGTGCTTCGCGCCACGCTTGAGGACCGCCCCACCTTCGCGGACCTCCTCGCCCGCGCTCGCGAGACGGCCCTCGGCGCCTACGCGCACCAGGACGTCCCCTTCGAGCTGCTGGTCGAAGAGCTTCAGCCCGACCGCGCCCTCTCGCACGCGCCCCTCTTCCAGGTGATCTTCGCCCTCCAGAACACCCCGGCCGCCGGGCTGGAGCTGCCTGGGCTCACGCTCGAATCCGTCGAGCTGGAGCCGGGGAGCGCGCGCATCGATCTGAGCTTGGAGATGGTCGAGACGCCCGACGGCCTCGTAGGCTCAGTCGAGCACAGCACGGACCTCTTCGATGAGGCCACGATCGAGCGCTGGATCGGCCACCTCCGCACGCTCCTGGCCGCCGCGTGCGCGGAGCCGGGGACGCGGGTTTCGGAGCTGCCAATGCTGACCGAAACCGAGCGGCAGCAGATCGCGGAGTGGAGCGGGGCGCGGGGGGATGTTGGAAAGGTTTTGGTTCATCGCATTTTCGAGGAGCAGGCGAGGCGGCATCCCGAGCGGATCGCTCTTGTGGATGGTGATCGCACGCTGAGCTATGGGGAGCTGGACGCCGCGGCGGAGCGGTTGGCGGAACGGCTGCGGGGGATCGGGGCGGAGACGCGGGTGGGGGTGAAGATTCCGCGATCGGCGGAGATGGTGATTGCGTTTCTGGGGATTTTGAAGGCGGGTGGGGTGTATGTGCCGCTGGATCCGGGGTATCCGGCGGAGCGGTTGGGAGCGATGGTGGCGGAGGCGGGGGTGGAGGTAGTTCTCGAGGGGTTGGAGGGAGAACGTGCGCACAGCGCACCCTACGGCAGGGGAGCGGGGAACCTCGCCTACATCATGTTCACCTCCGGCTCCACCGGCCGTCCCAAGGCCGTCGGCGTCGAGCACCGCGGCATCGTTCGCCTCGTCCGCGGCGCCGACTACGCCGATCTCGGGCCGGATCAGGTTTTCCTCCAGCTGGCTCCCGCAGCTTTCGATGCCTCAACGCTGGAGATCTGGGCTCCGCTCCTGAATGGCGGCCGGTTGGTGATCTTCCGGGGCGAGCCCTCGGCGCTGCCCGAGTTGGGGGAAACGATCGCGCGGCATGGGGTGACGACGCTGTGGCTCACGGCGGGGCTCTTCCACCAGGTGGTGGATCACGGGATCGAGATCCTGCGTCCCGTGCGCCAGCTTCTGGCGGGCGGCGACGTGCTCTCGCCGTCTCACGTGAACCGGGTGCTCGCGGAGGTCCCCGGGTGCCGGGTGATCAACGGCTACGGGCCCACGGAAAACACCACGTTCACCTGCTGCTACCCGGTGTCCGGACCGATTCCTCCGGGGCGGACCGTGCCCGTGGGCCGGCCGATCGCGGGGACGACGGTTCACGTGGTGGATCGGGATTTCCAGCCCGTGCCTGTAGGCGTTCCCGGCGAGTTGCTCACGGGCGGAGACGGCCTCGCGCGCGGCTATCTGAACCGGCCGGATCTGACCGCGGAGCGCTTCGTGCCCTGGACTGCTGGGGAACGGCTGTATCGCACGGGCGACCTCGTGCGCTGGCGGCCGGACGGCACGGTCGAGTTCCTGGGGCGGCTGGACGATCAGGTGAAGATCCGCGGCTTCCGCATCGAGCCGGGCGAAGTGGAGGTGGCCGTGGCCGCTCATCCCGCCGTGCGGCAGGCGGCGGTGGTCGTGGCGGGAGGGCCCGGCGGCAAGCGGCTCGTGGCGTACGTGGCGGGCGAGGTTTCGGTGGACGATCTGCGCGCGTGGCTCCGTGAGCGGCTGCCCGAGCACATGGTGCCCTCCGCGGTTGTGCTTCTCCCTGAGCTTCCGCTGACTCCCAACGGCAAGGTGGACCGGAAGGCCCTTCCCGCGCCCGAGGCGGGTATCCCCGAGCGGGCCATGCTCTCCGCGCCGCGCACGCCGGTGGAGGAGATCCTGACGTCCATCTGGGCCGAGGTTCTGGGCGTCGAGCGCGTGGGGATCGAGGACGGCTTCTTCGATCTCGGCGGGCACTCGCTTTCAGCCATCCAGGTGATCTCCCGCGTGCGTGGGGCCTTCGGCGTCGAGCTGCCGCTCCGCCTGCTGTTCGAAGAGCCCACGCCGGCCGGGCTCGCGCCGCACGTGGAGGAGGCCCTCCGCGCTCGCGCGGGTACGCTCGCGCCGCCGATCGTCCCCGTGCCGCGCGGCGGAGAGATCCCCCTCTCCTTTGCCCAGGAACGGCTGTGGTTCCTGGAGCAGCTCCAGCCGGGCACGGCGGCCTACAACATGGGGATGGCGGTCGAGATGGAGGGCGCGCTCGACGTGGCCGCTCTCGAATCCGGCCTCCTGCGGATCGTGGCGCGCCACGAGGCCCTGCGCACCCGGTTCCCCACGGTGGACGGCCGCCCCATCCAGGAGATCGCGCCGCCTCCGGCCCGTCTCCTGCCCGTGGTGGACCTCTCGGCGCTCCCGGAAGAGATTCGTTGTGTAGAAGTCCGGGATCTCTCCGAAGCCGAGGCCCTGCGCCCGTTCGACCTGACGTCCGGTCCGCTCCTGCGCGCCGCGCTCCTGCGCCTCTCGGCCACGGGGCACGTGGCGCTCCTCTCCATGCACCACATCGTGTCCGACGGCTGGTCCCTGGACGTCCTCGTCCGCGAGATGGCCACCTTCTACGCGGGCGGCGCGCTGCCGGACCTCTCCGTGCAGTACGCCGACTTCGCGGACTGGCAGCGGCGCTGGCTGCAAGGCGAAGTCCTGGAAGCCGAGCTCGGCTTCTGGCGCGACCGGCTCGCCGGAGCTCCGGCCGTGACCGCGCTCCCGCTCGACCGTCCCCGGCCGCCGGTGCAGCGCTTCGAGGGAGACCGCTTCCTGGCTCCCGCGGACATAAATCTGGCCGAAGCCGTGCGCGCCCTCGCCCGCCGGGCCGGCGCGACCTCGTTCATGGTCCTCCTCGCCGCGTTCCACGGCCTCCTCGCGCGGCTGACGGGCGAGACCGATCTCGTGGCGGGCGTGCCCACCGCGAACCGCAACCGGCAGGAGATCGAAGGCCTGATCGGCTTCTTCGTGAACACCCTGGCGCTCCGCTCCGACCTCTCGGGAGATCCGGACGCCGGGACGCTCCTGGGCCGCGTGCGCGAGGCGACCCTCGCCGCCTACGCGCACCAGGATTTCCCCTTCGAAAAGCTCGTCGCCGAGATCGCCCCCCAGCGCGACCTCTCCACGACGCCGCTCTTCCAGGTCCTCTTCCAACTCCAGAGCGCGGCCTCCCGCCGCCTCGACCTCCCCGGCCTCACTCTCCGCTTCCCGGAGTTGGAGACCGGCACCTCCAAGTTCGACCTCGTCCTCACCTTCGTAGAGACCCCCGACGGGATCTCCGCCGAATGGCGCTACGCCACGGCCCTCTTCGACGGCACGACCCTTCAGCGCCTCGCCGGCCAATTCAGCCGCCTTCTCCGGGGGATGGCCGCCGCGCCCGGGTGTCCTCTGTCCGAGTTGCCTCTTCTCTCCGAAGCCGAGCTTCACCAGGTGACGGCCGAGTGGAGCGCGCCGGTCCAGGAGGAGGTGTCCGAGATCACGGATTGGTTCGACGCCCGGGTGATCGGGAGCCCCAAGGCCGTCGCCATCTCCTTTGAAGGGACCGACTGGACCTACGCCGACCTAGACCGGAGAGCGGAGGAGATCGCCCGGAATCTTCGGGACGAGGGTGTGGGGACGGATTCGATCGTTCCCGTCACCTTGAAGCGCGGCCCGGAGTACATCGCCACGGTCCTCGGAGCCTTGAAGGCCGGCGGGGGATGGCTGCCCCTCGATCCCGCGCATCCGGAAAAGCGGCGGGCGGAAATTCTGGAGCGCACCCTACGGCAAGACCACCCGCAGGCATCCCCCTCTCCCGGTTGGGGGGAGGGCGATGGGAGAGGGGCCAGGGGTGAGGTTTTGGCTTACGTGTTGTTCACCTCCGGCTCTACCGGCCTCCCCAAGGGCGTCCTCGTCCCGCGCCGCGGCATGGCCAACCACATCCAGGCCAAGATCGCGGACCTGAATCTCACTTCCCGCGACGTCGTTGCCCAGACCGCGTCCCAGAGCTTCGACATCCACGTCTGGCAATGCCTTGCCGCGCTCGCCGTGGGTGGCCGGGTGCAGGTCTTCCCGGACGAGGTCGTGCGCGATCCCGTCCTCCTCGCGGAAGCCGTGGAGCGGGAGGGCGTCACGATCCTGGAGATGGTCCCCTCCCTCCTCGGCGTGCTCCTGGACGCTTTGGAGCAGGGAGAGCGGCCGGCGTTCCGCTCGCTGCGCTGGCTCATCCCCACGGGCGAGGCGCTGCCTCCGGAGCTGGCGCGGCGGTGGCTCGCGCTCTATCCCGAGATCCCGCTCCTCAACGCCTACGGTCCTACCGAGGCTTCGGACCGCGTAAGCCATTTCCCGATCCCCACGCCGCCTCCTGCGAGCATGGCGATCACGCCCATCGGCCGGCCCATCCCCGGGCTGCGCCTCCATGTGCTGGATGCCGATTTCCGGCCGCTGCCGATCGGCGCTCCGGGCGAGCTGTACATCGGCGGCACGGGCGTGGGGCGGGGTTACATTCATGACCCTGCGCGCACGGCGGAGGTTTTCCTGCCCGATCCGTTCGGTGGGCCGGGGGCGCGCTTCTATCGCACGGGCGACCTCGCGCGGTTCCTGGCGGACGGCACGCTGGAG